>JAOZMV010000074.1 GCA_029934095.1 Desulfuromusa sp.
AATCCTGAGCAATAACAATATCTGAGCAGCTGCCATTGCTTCTGGTCAGAGGGGGGTCTTGCAGTGAGGAAACAAACTGTTTCTGCTCCGGGATCAAGGTGCAACCCAAGGTGAGGCCGCAGAGAAGAAAGGAGAGCAGGATTGATTTCGTTATTTTGAGCGGTTTCAAACCGGCTCTTTTAGTCATGTTATATCCCTGAATCTAGGCGCCTGCCGGATTATGAATATCTACTTCCACTCCTCAAACACAAGTGAGAGTTTATCAAAGCTTGCCGGGGAAAGACAAGGGGGGATGGCATTAGTGAGCGGGCAAATACTTTTATATTTTAGAGAGTTGGGAGAAATAGCATCTTCCAGCAACCAAGCTTGAAGTAAAATAACAAGCAAGATGCAACAGTTAATGCATGACAGCCTCTTGGTGTATTATACTGAACAGCGAATAATTGTAATTGAACCCGCTATCTCTAAAGCACA
The DNA here is from genome assembly GCA_029934095.1 of Desulfuromusa sp. Taxonomy (GTDB): domain Bacteria; phylum Desulfobacterota; class Desulfuromonadia; order Desulfuromonadales; family Geopsychrobacteraceae; genus Desulfuromusa. The sequence continues at coordinate 475 of JAOZMV010000074.1, forward strand.
ACCTCCTAGAAGGAACAATGATGGAATCTTTTCAACAGAACATCCAGGTGCGCTGGTCCGATCTTGACCCGAACGGTCACGTGCGCCACTCGGCCTATTACGATTACGGCGCACAGGTGCGGATTGCCTACCTGCAGAAAAAGGGTTTTGGCATTAACTGGATGAAAACCAATGGGATTGGACCGGTACTGTTTCGTGAGGAAGCTAAGTTCTACCGGGAATTGGGATCCGGAGATGAACTGGTTATTGATATGCGGATGTCCGGATTGTCGGAAGATCAGCGCAAGTGGAGTATGCACCACCGGATCCTGCGTGGTAACAAACTCTGTACCACCATCGATCTGGATGGTGGCTGGCTCAATCTGAAAACCCGGCGAATTGTACCTCCACCAGAAGAGTTGGTAAAACAGTTTGGGGCGCTGGAACGGACAGAGAATTTTCGGGTGATTAGTGCAGGAAGGAGAAATTAAGTAAACTACTTTGGAGTTATCATGATTTGAAACTGCGGCTGTAAAAGGGATCTTTACGAAAGTTGAAATACTTCAGCGGTTCAACTGCTTGAATATTTCTGTCACCTTGTTGATGGTTTCGACGACGTAGTTCTGATAAAAAGCATTTTCCTCAAGATCTAAAAACTGATACTTCTGTAACAACACACCGCTTGCCACCCCCAGCACCAGGAGTCCCACAAGTTTACGAAGTTCGTACTGCGTTTGTTGATTGAGTTTTCGAGCATCTGTATACATTATCAATCAAATGTGGCACATTGGAAAAATTAGTTTTATGACATGCTATTAATCTGGAGACCACCCCGATGAAATTCTTAAAATTTGTCAGTACCCTTTGCTTGATCATTCTTTCATTATGTTTTGTGGTAACACCAGTGACTGCAGCTGATTTAAGTTTTTCAGCTGGTGGTGGGGTTTGGAGAAACAAAGGGACCGGAGAACTACGCTATGAAGACCAACCCACGGTGGATATTGATTATCTGGATTACAGCAAGGAGAATCGTGGCTATGTGTGGGCTGAGCTCAGACACCCTGTTCCCTATCTACCCAACCTGCGAGTTGAGTATGTCGATTTAAAACTTTCCGGACACTCAAGCGAGACTTTTGTTTGGGAGGAATCCGAATTTGAAAGTGATGCCTACAGTGAGACAAAATTGACCCAGTGGGACATGATCCTTTTCTACAATGTTTTCAGTTCTCCCTGGATTGATCTGGACCTTGGTGTCGATGTGAAATATATCGATTTTGAATTTGACGCTGAAGGAGAAGGAAGCGATGTAGATAACCCCAACGTGACTGCTGAAGTTTCAGAAGATGAAGATGAAACTGCATATATCCCTTTTATCTACAGCAGAGTTCGGTTTCATATTCCGGCAACTAACATTGGGATTGAAGGTGATATGAAATATATTACCTATAAGGACACCACTGTCTATGATACCAGCATCAAAGCCAATTATTTTTTTGATTTAAAAGCAGTTCAATTGGGTATTGAGGCCGGCTATCGCTATGAGAGTATCGATATTGATGAAGATGACTTCAGCGGTCTCACCTTTGATATTGATGTTGATCTTGAGGGACCGTTTGCCGGAATTTTCATCAAATTCTAGGTCGACTGTAACGAAATTTTGCCAGAGGTTCTGGGGGACATCATACCTGGCCATGATATAGATATGTGTCACAGAAAAAGGATTCTTTTGTCTTACAGAGATGACCAAAAATGATGACAACTTCTCGTACCCTCAAAATTTTGGCTGCACTTCTCTGGTATCTCGGAGGCGTCATGCTGGTGTCAAAAGGGAGCAGCCTTTTGATCGAAGCAGATATGTTGAAGCCGGAAAAGAATTGGACTTGGGGGGCTATTGTCATTGGGCTGCTGATTGGCGGGCTGAAAGCAAAATATCTTTTCAGTGTGAGTTGTAAAAAGAATCTCGCCCGAATTGATTTGCTGGACAAACCTAAGATATGGCAATTTTTCAGCCCAAAGTTCTTTCTATCTTTGGCAATTATGATTGCAGCAGGGGTCACTTTATCCCGTATGGCCCACAACAATTATATTTTTCTACTCAGCGTGGCGATACTGGATATAAGTATTGCCACTGCTCTTATCGGCAGTAGTTATACCTTTTGGAAACAAAAAGCATTTTCCAGGTATTGAATTATTTTCTCAAGCCGTCCAGGTTCTGTATCGATAGAATGGAAAGTCGAATGGATCAATATTTGCGCGCGTTAGGATTCTAGAAGAATGATTAGCCGAAATGTCAAAGTTATTTTTGTAGCCGTATTGGCAGTGTCTTTTCTCTGGGTGTCGTGGGAAGAGCTTACGTTTCTTGTTTTTCGGCTGAGTGGGCAGTCATCTCCAGTTGTTTCCATATGGTTCACTTTAGCGATTAAGTGCCTCTTTATCGGAGCCGGAAGTTTTGCCATCCTAAGATTACGAAACCTCCGTGTGCGGGTTCGCTGGATTCTGGTTGCTGTCTACGTTTTTAACATGTGGTGGATTCTACACCTCTTAAAGCTTCTCGTAGCATATCTCAATGGAGTCTCTGTCTAAAAAGCCTGATTGTATTTTCAACCGAACGCGGTGTGATGGCGCCAATGCCCGATGAAGCGCCGGTGATCCAGATGGTCTTACCAGTAAAATCATTCATGGTAAATATTTTACTTTCCGCAGCATTTTTTATACTTCTTCCCACTTCCACAATGATAAAAAATTCAGTGTATCACGAGCAATGACTTAGTACTGACCGTCGATTAGGATAGTTTTTTATATATGCTCAAGGTAATATTAAAACTCTTAATTCAACCAGCCTTAACGCTTGTGGCATCTCGAAGCAAAAACAGCAACAATCCGAGTAAAGAAAGATAACGTATAAAGACAATGATCATCGCCCTGATCCTGAAAAAACTTAAAAATGCTCTTACCGACCTGTTGCCCATCATTTTGGTGATCGCTTTTTTTCAGATTGTTGTTTTGAGGCAGCCGTTGCCACAAATGGGAGAAGTCATTTTTGGTGCTCTTCTTATCGTGATCGGCCTCAGTTTGTTTGTTCAAGGACTGGAAATGGGCTTATTCCCCATTGGTGAGGCAATGGCTCAGGCCCTGGCCAGAAAGGGCAGCCTCTTCTGGCTTCTTTGCTTTTCATTCGCCCTGGGTTTCTCAACCACGGTAGCAGAACCGGCTCTTATCGCAGTGGCTGCAGAAGCAGCAGAAATTGCCGGTCAAGGTGGCCTTATTGATCCAAGCCCGGACTCTCTTAACAGGTATGCATTCGGTCTTCGCATGGCTGTCGCCTTTTCGGTAGGGCTTGCCATTCTGATCGGGGTGATGCGCATTCTTCGTGGTTGGCCGATTCATTATCTGATAATCGGCGGCTATGCTGCCGTCATGCTGATGACTATCATTGCCCCGGAAGAGATTATTGGCATAGCCTATGACGCTGGTGGTGTGACGACCTCCACAATAACAGTTCCCCTGGTGGCAGCTTTGGGAGTGGGATTGGCCTCATCGATCAGAGGACGGAGCCCCTTGATTGATGGTTTTGGTCTGATCGCCTTTGCTTCTCTCCTGCCGATGATTTTTGTTATGGGCTACGGACTTATCCTTTTCAGGTAAAAAGAGGGCTGTTTTTGTGGAATTTATAGTTGATTTCAGCAAAATATTACTCGCTACCTGCAGAGATGTGCTGCCGATTATTATTCTCATTATCTTCTTTCAGCTCTTTGTTTTGCGTCAACCCATTCCCCACCTGCGCCGGGTTATTATTGGCAGTATCTACGTTGTCATTGGTCTCGCCCTGTTTCTGGCAGGACTGGGAAAAGCCCTTTTCCCGCTGGGTAAAATTATGGCAACACAACTTTCAGATCCTGCTTTTGTCTATGGCACCACAGAAATTGTGACCCATGCAAACTGGATGGCCTATGGCTGGATCTACCTGTTTGCAGCCATGATCGGTTTTGCAACCACCATCGCTGAACCTTCTCTCATTGCAATAGCCTTTAAGGCGAATGAGGTTTCAGCCGGAACGATCAAACCATGGGGCTTGAGGATCACCGTTGCTTTTGGAGTCGCCATAGGAATAAGTTTGGGAACTTTCCGTATTGTCACCGGCACCCCGCTCTATCTCTATATTCTGGTCGGCTATATGATTGTTATTGTCCAAACAATGTCGGCTCCTAAAAATATTATTGCCTTGGCGTATGATTCGGGTGGGGTGACAACTTCGACAGTCACTGTACCGCTGGTGGCAGCTCTGGGTCTGGGATTGGCGGCAACCGTTCCTGGACGAAATCCGGCTCTGGATGGTTTTGGACTGATCGCTTTTGCCAGTCTTTGTCCGATTATAACCGTCATGGGATATGCTCAGTTAGTACACTGGAAAACCAAACGTACCACTAAAGCTATGGAGAAGAATAATGCGCTTTAAACTTATTTTATCGTCGGTCAAGGTAGATATCGCGGATCACATCGTCGATGCGGCAAAAGAAGCAGGAGCGACTGGAGCGACCATCATTCCGGCTCGAGGAACCAGCGTCCATGAGGCAAAAACTTTTTTCGGGCTATCTCTGGAAGCACAGACCGATATTATTATGCTTCTGGTGGAGGAACATCTGGCCCTCAAGATTTTAGATGCAATCGAAAAAGCTGGTGAATTTAATAAACCTGGAACCGGTATTGCTTTTGTCGTTCCAGTTGAACATGTTGTCGGTCTGGAAAGCCAGATGGATAAATTCAAAGAAGAAGTTCGCAAAAACTATTTTTAGACGGCCAATATTTATATTTACTAGCAACCTGTCGGACTATCAATGAACTGGCTGCTAGTCTCACAAAAACAAATAAGAGGGCTAAGCAAAAAAATCATAACGGGAGAATTTATGGGATCAACCAGCAGAAGAATAATTCGGGCACAAGATATCATGCATAAAGGGATTGTCACTATCGACGGTATGGCAACAGCTCGTGAGGCTGCAGCTAAAATGCGCACAGAAAAAGTACCCTGCTTGCTGGTCGAAAAGCGCCATGAAGATGATGCTTGGGGGATACTGGTAGTTCAAGATTTCGTTGAAGGGGTGCTTATCGAGAATCGCTCTCCAGATGAAGTGAATGTCTATGAAATCATGACTAAACCGACGATTACGGTTCCCGCGAAAATGGATGTACGTTATGTCGCTCGATTGCTTTATCGTAACGACATTCGTATGGCTCCAGTTGAAGAGAGGGGAGATCTTATCGGGATGATTTCTCTTTCTTCGTTAATCCTCGATAATGAGCTGTTTTAGGGAGTATCCGCTTCATTGTAATTGTCAGTTTTGCCCAGCGGCAGATATCGCGGGTAAAAAGTTACGCTAATAACGACAACCGTAAAAATGGCCACGGCAACCCCGATGTCCGAAATTGGCCACCCAAAACGATGGCCGTCAGTACCTTCTCCTATGCAAAAGCAGCAGTGGAAGAGGGTCTCAGGTCTACCGAGTACGATTATCAGCCGGGAAGATAATCAGACGATCGCCGGGATGAAGTGGGTCGTTGAGACCGATCCGGTTCCATATCAGGATCGCGGCCAGCGGGACGCGAAATTGTTTGGCAATGGTCGAAAGGTTATCACCGGATTGAACGATGTAGATCCGCTTTTGCCTCTGCTCACTCCATTTCTGGTGGGCCTGATTGAAGCGCTCTTGAAATCCTGGAGGGGTGTTATCGGGCACCGCCAGAGTGTAGGTCCCCGCCGCCAGATAATGGCCGCGAAGCTCCGGGTTCAAATCCTTGATCCGTTTGAAATCGGTCTCTGCTGCCCGCGCCACCACCGTCAGGCTGGTCTCTTCATAGCAGGTTAATTCAGCGCGGGTAAATTTGACGGGAGGATAGTAATCCTTGTCCTGAAGGTTAAAACCATAACGTTCCGGCTGAGTCAGAATCAGTTTGGCCGAAAGGATTCGGAACAGATAACGCTGGGTTTCCAACGACAAGTAGAGCCGGTAGAAGTTGTTGACTCCCTGAGCCAGAATCTCTGCCTGTAGCCCCTCCTCTCCCATGTTGAATGCCGCTGCCGCCAGACTCCAGGAACCGAATCTTTCGTAAATCTCAGAAAAATAAGCTGCCGCAGCCTTGGTCGAAGCGGTCAAACTTCTGCGCTGATCAATGGATCCATTGATGCTCAAACCGTAACGTCGACCGGTTTCCGGTAAAAATTGCCAGAAGCCGATGGCCCCCTTGGGTGAGCCAACATGTGGCCGCAAGGCACTTTCAGCCAGAGCGATATACTTCAGGTCGTCAGGCAGCCCGGCTTGGGAAAGGATGGCTTCGATAACGGGAAAATAACGGGTGGAGCGCTTCAGCCATAAAACCGCCTGATCCCGATCCCAGAGAGACAGCAGGAGTTCCTTTTCCATCCGCTCCCGCACATCGGGATCTTCCAGTGGAAC
>JAOZMV010000075.1 GCA_029934095.1 Desulfuromusa sp.
CATCGACACAACAGTTCACTTTCGGAATCATGCCACCGGAGATGGTGCCGTTGTTAATCAGATCGGGAACCCGTTGAACATCGATAGTGGAAATAAGTTTGCCCTGCTTGTCTTTGACCCCCTCGACATCGGTCAGCAGAATCAATTTTTCAGCTTTGAGTGCTCCGGCAATTCTTCCGGCGACCAGATCGGCATTGATATTGTAGGTTTCACCATTGAGGCCACCGCCGATGGGAGCAATGACCGGAATGAAGTCATTTTCTCTCAGGCTTTTGATAATAGTTGGATCGACCAATTCAACCTCACCGACCATGCCGATATCAATAATTTCCGGAGTCAGGGTGTCTGGATTGACAGCCGTCATTTCCAGCTTTCTGGCTTGGATCAAGCCACCATCCTTGCCGGTAATACCCACCGCTTTTCCACCATAGCGATTAATATTGGTAACTATCTCTTTATTGACTTTACCACCGAGAACCATTTCGACAACATCCATAGTTTCGCTATCGGTGACCCGCATCCCCTGAACAAACTGGCTCTCAATCTTCATGGCCTCAAGAACTTTGCCGATCTGGGGTCCACCGCCATGAACTACGACCGGGTTCAGACCGATATATTTCATCATAATGACATCGCGGGCAAACCCTTCTTTCAGGTGTGCTTCAACCATGGCATTGCCACCATATTTAATGACGATGGTTTTCCCGTAAAAACGCTTGATCCAGGGGAGCGTTTCCATCAGTACATTGGCTTTTGCAATCAGTTCTTCCATTTTAACCCCAGGTTAAAGGTTAAAGGTTAAAGGTTTGTCCTTGCTCCTTTTTCCTTGAACCTTATAATATATAGCGCGACAGATCTTCATCCTGACTGATTTCTGCCAGCCGTTGTTGAACATCTTTAGCGGCAATATTGACTTTCTCTCCGGTGCGTTCCGGTGCGCTGAAAGAGAGGTCTTCCAAAAGTTTTTCCAGAATCGTATGGAGGCGTCTCGCACCAATATTCTCAGTCCGGTCATTGACTGTTTTGGCGATCTTTGCCATTTCACGGACCGCCTCATCATCAAAGTCCAGATGAATAGCTTCGGTTTTCATCAGCTCTTTGTATTGACGAATCAAAGCATTTTTCGGTTCTGTGAGAATGCGATAGAAATCATTCTCACCCAGACTATCCAATTCAACTCGAATCGGAAAACGCCCTTGCAGTTCCGGGATCAAATCTGACGGCTTGGCGGTATGAAACGCCCCGGCAGCGATAAACAGGATATGATCCGTTTTGATCGAGCCATGTTTGGTGCTGACCGTACTCCCCTCTACAATTGGCAGAATATCCCGCTGTACCCCTTCGCGGGAAACTTCAGGGCCATGGGTCCCTTCACGGCTGGCAATTTTATCTATTTCATCGATAAAAATGATCCCATTCTGTTCCGCTCGCTCACGCGCCAGAGTGGTGACATTCTCCATATCAATCAGTTTTTCAGCTTCTGATTCAATCAGATGAACCCGGGCCTCGCTCACCTTAACCCGCTTACGCTTGGAATTTTTTGGAAACAGGTTGCCAAACATCTCTTTGATGTTCATCCCCATCTCTTCATTTCCCTGGGGAGTAAAAACCCCCATGGTGGGCATACTGCTGACTTCCACTTCCAACTCAACAAAACGCTCTTCCAGCTCTCCCAGTCGCAACAGTTTACGCAACCGGTCGCGGGTATGCTGGCGCTGATCCTGTTTGTCAGGAGACTGGTCAGTTTCTCCGGGGAGGAGTAGATCGAGAAGTTTCTCCTCGGCATTCGCTTCCGCCTTGAGCTGCATCTTTTGCGTTTCTTCTTCCTTGACCATGTTGATAGCCAGTTCCAGCAGGTCACGAACCATACTTTCAACATCCCGCCCGACATAACCAACTTCGGTAAATTTACTCGCCTCAACTTTAACAAATGGAGCCTGGGCCAGCTTGGCCAGGCGCCGGGCAATTTCGGTTTTCCCCACACCCGTTGGGCCGATCATGATGATATTCTTCGGTGCGATCTCATCGCGCAATTCAGCAGGAACCTGCTGGCGCCGCCAGCGGTTTCTCAAAGCAACAGCAACTGCACGTTTGGCATCGTTCTGGCCGATGATATAGCGATCGAGTTCAGAAACGATCTCTCTGGGGGTAAAATTATTCACTTAAGAACCTCAATAGAAATATTGTCATTGGTATAGATACAGATATCAGCGGCGATTCGTAGTGCTTGATCGACAATTTTTTCGGCATCAAGATCAGAATGAATCACCATGGCACGAGCTGCGGCCAGAGCAAAACTACCACCGGAACCGATGGCCGCAACGCCATCATCCGGTTCAATGACATCACCGGCACCAGAAATAACCAGAGTGACATCCTTGTCGGCCACAATCAACAGCGCTTCCAGACGCCGCAGCATCTTGTCGGTACGCCAGTCCTTTGCCAGAGCCACGGCGGCACGGGGAAGATTGCCACGAAATTCCTGTAGTTTCGCCTCAAACTTCTCAAACAGGGTAAACGCATCAGCAGTACTCCCGGCAAACCCGGCGAGGATCTGATCCTGATAGAGGCGGCGGATTTTTCGGGCACTATGCTTCATCACCGTGTTACCCAGACTCACCTGTCCATCCCCGGCTAAAGCAACTTGTGAATTATGTCGTACACAGCAGATTGTTGTCCCTTTGAACATATATAACTCCAAAATATTCAGGTCATTGATGAACGATGATAGATAACATAAAGAGGGGTGGGAATAAAGGGTTTAAAGCCACAAAGGAGAGAGGAAACAACGTGAAGTTCGGGAGCTTTTAGTCTAACAGGGGAAATTGAATGGTGGCGATACTCCCCTCTCCCGGTTGGCTTTCAATCGACAGTTGACCTCCCATACGGGAAATGAAATCACGTGCATAGAAAAGACCAAGACCAAAGCCACGAACCTGGCCAGTATGATCAGGATCAACCTGATAAAATTTATTGAATATTTTAGCAAGTTCCGGTGGTGTAATACCAATGCCGGTATCCTTGATCAACAGGGTAAAATATTTATCCTCCACCTTTCCTTCAAGGCTCACTGTGCCCCCTTCCGGAGTGAATTTAATGGCATTATCAAGCACGGCGCGAACAGCAAAACGGATTCGCTCTGGATTCAACATCAATGGTTCTACTGGCAGTTGTGGCTCAGTAAAGCTTTCCAGACTGATTTTCCGTCTGTGTGCTGCAGGTTGCAACGCAATAACCACCTGCCCGGCAAGGGCCAACAAATCAACAGGTTCGAGAGTTAATGCCGTTTCTTGCAGGGCGACATCACTGAAATAGAGTAAATCCTGGATCAATTGTTCCAGGTGAACAGTTTCAGCCTGAACCATGGCGACTATCTGTTTGAAATTGTCGTCATCCGGACTTTCAACCCCCTCTGCAATATTTTGAATAAACAGGGAAATAGCGGTTGCCGGAGTTTTTAATTTATGGGAAATCAGTCCGAGAAAGTTACTTTTCAGTTGATCAATACGTTTCAGATCCGCCAACTCATGACGAATTTTTTGTTTTTCAAAAACTTTTTCTACAGTTGTACTCAACTGCAGGATATTGATTGGTTTGTTGATGAAATCGTCTGCTCCAGCTTTAAGAGCTTTCAGAACCAGATCTTTGTCTGAATAGCCGGTCATGAGAATCACCGCCTGATCAGGGTGCTGTTCCTTTACCTTTTGTAACAGGGCCAGCCCGTCCAGGTTCGGCATCATGACATCACTTAAAACCAGATCGACATCTTCCACTTCGAGAATTTTTATTGCTGCAAAACCATCTTCCGCTTGCAGTACTCGATACTCTTCTAAAACGTCACGACACAAATTACGGATAATAGGCTCATCATCGACACAGAGGATGGTTTTTTCATTTTGTCTATAATTTGATTCAGAAAATGCCATACTTTTTCATTACTCTCTGTTAAAGGGTTCCAGAATCACCCAATTCGCCCCTCCGGTTTTAAATATAACCAGTGATGCAAAAATGTCCAGCTTCCTCGCTACTTTTTATCCATTACTTGTTGTTAACCGCTATTGAGAACATACATAGAGATGCAATCCAGTTCAGAAGAACAGCCCGCCCCCTTAGCCTTTTAGCAAAACCGGACATAGTGTAAAAAGTGACTCTATGAAATCAATCCAGAATCTGCTTCAACTGTTCCGGCGCTGCTTGCAGCAACTCTTCAATCTTATCGGTATCTGAACCACCAGCTTGAGCCAGTTCGGGGCGACCGCCGCCGCGACCACCGACAATTTCTGCCAGAGGTTTGATCAGATCACCCGCTTTAACCCGAGCGGTAAGATCTTTGGTGACAGCAACCAGCAGGGAGACTTTATTGTCGGCAGCTGCGACCAGAACCAATACACCGGAACCGAGTTTGTCGCGGAGCTGGTCAGAAAATTCACGCAAACCCTTACCATCAGTTCCCGGAATCTTCACCGCCAGCAACTTAACCCCTTCAACCAGTTGCACCTGATCAATCAGTTTACCACTGCTGTCAGCGTTGCTTTTAGCCTGCAGCTGTTCCAGCTCTTTTTCAGTCTCTTTTTGTTGTTCCAACAGTTTCTGCAAGCGCGATTCCAGTTTTTGTGGATCACTTTTGACCAGATCAGCCAGACGTTGCAGGGTTTGCTGTTGTTGCTGAACTTGAGCCAACGCTGTCGCACCGGTCACTGCTTCAATCCGACGAACACCTGCGGCAATGCCCCCTTCGCTCAGAATTCGGAATAATCCGATATCACCACCGGCACTGACGTGAGTTCCGCCACAGAGTTCCATGCTGTAATCGCCGATATTTACCACCCGGACGACATCACCGTATTTTTCTCCAAACAATGCCATTGCCCCAGCTTCACGGGCGGCATCGGCACTCATTTCCTGGCTCTCTACCTGAGCATTGATACGAATCTGCTGGTTGACTTCGGCTTCAATAGCTCTCAGTTCTTCGGTTGAAAGAGCCGAAAAATGGGTAAAATCAAACCGCAGTCGTTCCGGGGTGACCAATGAGCCTGCCTGCTTGACATGCCCCCCAAGCATTTTTTGCAGCGCGGCTTGCAACAGGTGAGTTGCAGTATGGTTGAGGATGATCTGTTGTCGCCGTTCAGCATCAACCTTGATGGTCGCCTGGGTCCCCTTTTCTATCAACCCGGTAACGACTTCACAGACATGAACATAAAGCTCGGGAAGCGGTTTCCTGGTTTCGATAATCCGCAGTGTTGCAGTAGCAGTGATGATCTTGCCGGTATCACCAACCTGCCCCCCCGACTCACCATAGCAAGGGGTTGTAGCGGTGATCACTTCGACCGTTTCGCCACTGGCCGATTCCTCAACCAGTTCTCCCTGGTGGATCAGAGCCAACACTTCAGCTTGATCTTCAAGTTTTGCATAGCCGGAGAATTCGGTCTGAATCCCCTGGTCAGCCAGGTGTTTATAAATTGCAGAAACCGCCTCTTCCCCCGAACCTTTCCAGTGTTTCCGCGCCTTGGCTCGTTGTTCTTCCATACAGACTTCAAAACCCTCTTCATCCACAGTGTAGCCATCTTTCTCAACAATATCGGCAGTCAAATCGACCGGAAATCCGTAGGTGTCGTAGAGTTTAAAGACCGTTTCACCCGGGATAATCGTCTCTTCAGCCTGTGCCATCCGGTCAATTTCTTCTTCTAAAATTCGCAGACCGTTCCCCAGAGTTTGAATGAAACGCTCTTCTTCATTAAAGACTACCTTGGCGATAAACTCTTTCCGCTCGACTTCTTCAGGATAAGCATCGGCCATCGATTCGAGGACAAAAACAGCCGTTTTGTACAGCACTGGATCTTCCAACCCGAGCTTTTTTGCATGACGCATGGCACGACGCATAATCCTCCGCAGAACATAACCACGCCCCTCGTTGGAGGGTAAAATTCCATCGGCGATCAGATAAGCAGTGGCACGACTGTGATCGGTCATGACCCGCATGGAGACATCATCTTCATCCTTATCACCATAGGTTTTGCCAGAAAGCTCTTCGATATAGGCGATAATCTTGCGGAGCAGATCGGTGTCGTAATTCGATTGCACCCCCTGCATGACGGTCGTGAGTCGCTCCAACCCCATCCCGGTATCGACAGCCGGTTTCGGCAATGGCACCAGAGTGCCGTCCGGTTGACGGTCAAACTGCATAAAGACATTGTTCCAGATTTCCATATAACGGTCGCAGTCGCAACCAACAGTACAGGTGGGTGAATCGCAACCGATTTCTGGACCGTTATCGTAGAATATTTCTGAGCAGGGGCCACAGGGACCGGTATCCCCCATCGACCAGAAGTTATCCTCTTCAAAACGGAAAATCCGTTCGCGCGGGACCCCTTCCTGATAGTGCCAGATGTTGGCTGCTTCATCATCATCGGTATAGACCGAAACGTAGAGGCGATTGATATCCAGACCCATATCTATGGTCAAAAATTCCCAGGCATAAGCGATCGCCTCTTTTTTAAAATAATCCCCGAAGGAAAAATTACCGAGCATTTCAAAAAAAGTGTGATGCCGAGCGGTGCGACCGACATTTTCGAGATCGTTATGTTTACCCCCGGCCCGAACACATTTTTGTGAGGTGACAGCACGGGCATAGGCACGCTTTTCATCACCCAGAAAGCAGTCCTTAAACTGATTCATCCCGGCGTTGGTAAACAGCAGGGTGGGATCGTTGTGGGGGACCAGAGAGGAAGAAGAGACGATCGTATGGTCTCGATCCTCAAAGTACTTCAGAAAGCGGGCACGAATTTCATTTCCGGTGATCATTGGTCAGGGCCTTTCAGTATCAGTATCTGTCATTTTGCTGAAAATATGGATTTGGAATAGTAATCGAAGTAGCTGGATTTGAAAAGAAGTTTTAG
>JAOZMV010000076.1 GCA_029934095.1 Desulfuromusa sp.
TGACCCGCAAAATTCCAGCGCAATATTGCGATAGTTTAAGATATACAGAGCACTGGGTCACTATTTGATATGACATTCCTTACATTTTGTCGGCCCTTTTTCCCGTTCTTTGTGACAGTCTTTACAACTCTGATGATAGGCGTTTTTAGCTTTAGGTGCATTTGGATCGACACCATGACAACTTTTACACTGCGCATAATCTCCGGTGTGGTGGCAGGTTACGCAATCAGCTTGATTTTGGTGTGCACTGTGGTTGAAAGTAACTGTCCCCATTTTCGGTGTATATTTGATTTCTTCGGGACCAGTTGTAACCGCAACAACGATTGTTGCAATGGATGAAACTAAAATTGTGGCAGTTAACAGAATCAAAAGTTTTTTCATCGCTTTCCTCCTTTTTAAGTGGTTGGTTCCTGTCATTGATAATTTCATATCTTTTGTCTGATTTCATTCGACATCGATTGAAATATCGTCAGATGTCGGGTTGTATTTACGTAATATCAGTTAGTTATGTTATGTGATCAGAGTCGAATCGTTATTGCTAAACTATCTATATTCCGTTGTTTACAGCGCTGGAAATTCTCTGTTAGACTCCCGGAAACTTATTTCCAATCCTTCTGGATACCTGCATGGAACCATTAAATCCCCCAGCTGTTGCCATCGATGGCAACGTCATTCGTCGAATTCGTGAAGAGAAACGACTGACACAGCTTTATGTTGCAAAAGTTGTCGGGGTGACAACTGACACTGTTTCGCGTTGGGAAAATAACAGCTATCCAACCATCAAGTGGGATAATGCTCTGAAGTTAGCCGAGGGTTTGGAAGTTGATTTAACAGAGATACTTAAAAAAGAGGACGTGGTAGATAATCTCGATGCTGATGTGTCAAAAAAACCAAAAAAACAGAATTGGATCTATCTTCTGCTCCTTTTCGGTGTGACTCTGACAGCGCTTATTTTTCTGTTGTGGCCGTCTGATCCCCCGTCGTCTGTTCCTGTTTTGCAGGCGAAAAGATTTCTGCCACCGTTTGCTGCCCCCGGTAGCCGGGTTCTGATTCAAGTTAAACTCTCCGCTGAAAAACCATTAAGGGGGATGATTCTTAAGGAAACATTCCCACCGGGGTGGCATTTAGTCGCAGCAGAACCTGTCGTTTCGCATCTTGATGCGGATAGGGGAGTTGCGCGTTGGATTTTCAGAAAACCACTTTTGAAAACAGGTGTTTATTATATTCTTGAGGTGCCTGAAGGTATTGAGCCTGATTCTGATCTGACAATTTCAGGTGAATTGATAGCCAATCCCGAGGGACAACGTTCTTCTGCTTTGGTCCAATCGGTAGGAACCATGCAACTTGAGCCGTTTCATTGGAGCGATAAAAATGGTGATTGGATCATTGATGATCTGGAAATTCTTGAATTATCCGATTTGACCGAAGAAGCACAGTCTTTAAATCTGGACTGGGATTTAATTGAAATGATCTGGGAGACTGGTGCTTATCGTTGGGATAGTGGTACAAAGAAGTTTACCCCGGTACAACCAGTTTCTGAATAAATGAATGATCACTGATTGTGGTAAAAAGGTTTTGACAATGGTTTGGCTAATTTCTAGAATCACGTTTCGTCAACCGTTTGCTGCCAAGTTGGTTTTTGCCATTATTTAAGGAAATGTCAAGCTTATGGAAACAGTTATTGCTCTCTTAAAAGATGAAATGCAGGCAGTTGAAAGCCAGTTTAAAAAGAATCTGGCTTCAGACGTCCAGCTAGTGAGCCAGGTTGGGGAATATGTCCTTTCCAGTGGCGGGAAACGGATGCGCCCGATGTTGTTATTGCTCTGTGCTCGCCTCTGTTCCTATCAGGGTGATAAGCATATTGACCTGGCCGGGGTGATTGAATTTATTCACACCTCAACCTTGTTGCATGACGATGTTGTTGATAGTGCCAACTTGCGCCGGGGAAATCGGTCGGCGAATTCGGTCTGGGGTAACCAGGCATCGGTATTAGTTGGTGATTTTTTGTTTGCCAAATCTTTTTCTATCATGGTTGGTTCAGAGAGTTTGCAAATTTTGAAGATTCTGTCTGATACAACCACGCAACTGGCTGAGGGTGAAATCAGGCAGTTGCTCAATACCTGTGATCTCGAAGTTGATGAAAAACGTTATCTGCAGGTGGTTCGTGATAAAACCGCAATTTTAATTGCCGCTGCATGTCAGGTTGGTGGAGTTCTTGCCGGGGTTGATAATCAGCAAGAGCTGGCATTGCGTGAATTCGGTTTGGAAATCGGTACCGCTTTTCAGTTGATGGATGATGCTCTTGATTATGTTGCAGATCAAGAGGATTTCGGTAAGGAAAAAGGGCACGATCTTTTTGAGGGAAAAATGACCTTGCCGTTGATTCATGCCTATTCTAAAGCTACTGAGTTGGAACGTCAGGAAGTTTCCAGAATTATTGAAGCCGAAGAACTGAATCAGGAGGATCTCGATTACGTGTGTGCTCTGATCGATGATAAAAAAGGGATCGATTACACTCGCTCTAAAGCCACAGAGAGGGTTGAACGAGCGAAACAGCAACTGACTGTTTTCCCCGATTGTGAAGCGCGTCAGGCCCTTTTTATCCTTGCTGATTATGTTGTTTCACGCAATAAGTAAAATTTTGATGATCTGTATCGGGCGCGGCCCCAAACTTTTTTTCGCTGATCTCAGCTCTATCCTCTGTATTCACTTTTCTAAAATTCATCTATAATCTGCCCCATGTTTCACTTTAAATTACACACCAAGGTTCTTGGGGCTTTCCTGTTACTCTCTCTGGTACCATTGGGTTTTTTATTATTCAATTCTCAGCATAGTTTACGTCTGGTCGAAGATTTATTACGGCAGCGGACCACGGAAGTCCTGGATGATCAGGCGGCCAAAGCTCTTGAAAGTCGGGCGCAGATGGTTGCGCAGCAGGTCTCTGCCTTTCTACAGGAGGTTGAAGGTGATCTGCTTGACTTGTCACTCTTACCGACAACCGAGTCGGACTATCTCAATTTCAGTCGTAGTCACCAGCGCGAGCTCTGGTATCGCCGTGGAACCAATGATAAGCCGATAGAAGTTCGGGAAAAAGCTTTGCTCTACAGTGAGCTGTCCTATATTGATCCTCATGGGTCTGAACTGATACGCATTGTTGCCGGACACCCTTCACACGATTATCGAGATGTTTCTGATCCTGCCCAGACAACCTATAAGAGTGAAAATTATTTCAATCAGGCGGTTCAATTAGAGACTGGTCAGCTTTGGGTTTCGCGCCTGCATGGCTGGTATGTGAGTCGTAATGATCAGTTGCAGGGGGCAAAAACACCTCTGGAGGCGGTGCAGGGAGCTTTGTACCAGGGGGTAATCCGCTTTTCCACTTCAATCTGGGAGAATGGTGACCTTCAGGGAGTTGTCGTCTTATCTCTCGATCACCGTCATTTGATGGAATATACTCAGCATATTTCCTCGATTGAGGATAAAAAAGTTGTCTTTCCTTCCTATTCCAGTGGTAATTACGCCTTTATGTTTGACGATCAGGGCTGGATGATTGCCCATCCGAAATATTGGGATATTCGTGGTTATGACCCGTCCGGGCAACTGGTGCCGGCTTATAGTGCTGAAACTTCAAAGCAGGATATCCTCTCAGGCCGAATCCCTTTCAATCTTTTTGCCGCTGATTTTATCCATCCTAACTATCCACAAGTTGCCGCTGCGGTCCTCCGTGGCGAGTCCGGGGTTGTTGAAACGGTTAATGTTGGTGGCTCCAATAAAATTATGGCCTATGCTCCGATCGAGTATAACCGTGGGGTCTACCGCAATTATAATGTCTTCGGTGGTGTCACTATCGGTGCTGAAATTGACCAGTTTCATCAGCCGGCAGAAGCAACTTCACACCTGATTCAACGTGAGATCAGTAATTATCTGATTCAGTCATGGGTGGTTATCTCTTTGACCATCTTGTTTATTATTGCCACCGCATATTTTCTTTCCAACAGTATTGTCCGTCCGGTTCTTTTATTGACAGAAGGAACCCGGCGAATGATTCGTGGCAATCTGTCTGCTGAAGTCAAGGTCAGCTCAAATGATGAGGTTGGCGTGTTGGCTGATTCTTTCAATACCATGGTGGCAGAACTGAACGGCCGACGGCAGCGGTTACTGCATACGCTGCAGGCATTGCGGCGGTCGCGTAAAGAGATCCTGCGGGAGAGAAACTTTAAAGATACCGTTTTTGAAAATATTGAAATCGGGTTGCTTACTTTTGATGCTGATAGCATGGTCACTTCAGCTAATGGACATGCTTGTCACATATTGAATATTGAGCGGCCGGGTAAAGACTGTCCCCTGGAAAAATTGTTGGTTGAGTGGCCCGAATTACATGAAGTCCTGCGTAAGTGGTTTCTGGCAAGTCAAGCGGGAGAAAGCAGCTCCTTTCGTGAATATGTGCCGCTGGATAGAAAAGGTCGCACGCTGACTTATCTGATGACAATGTTTCCTTTGAGTTTTCGCCAGCAGGAAGGCTGGTTGCTGACCATTGAGGATTTGACCGAGCGGGTTGATATGCGGCAGAAGATGGCACGGATGGATCGTTTGGCTTCGTTGGGAAGAATGTCAGCCGGGATAGCCCATGAGGTACGTAACCCGCTGACCGGAGTCAGCCTGCTTCTGGATGATCTGCACGATCGTCTGCTCGGCAAAGAAGATCAACAACAACTGATTCGGCGGGCCTTGGGGGAGATAGAACGGCTGGAATCGCTGGTCAATGAAATGTTACATTTTTCGTCATTACCTACTCCTAAACTCGCTTATGGAAAGGTTGAAAATATCCTTCAGGAGTCTCTATTTTTGATCCGTAAGCAGTGCCAGCAGCAAGGCGTAAAGCTGCTTGAAGAGATGGCGGACAACCTCCCGGAGATTATGCTGGATGCCGATCGTTTAAAACAGGTTTTCCTGAATTTACTGAACAATGCTCTGGATGCCATGCCGGATGGGGGAGTCCTCCAGGTCGAAGTCAAAAAGCGCACGGATAAAATGATGATTCGTATCAGTGATAGTGGAGTTGGGATCTCTGCAGAAAAGCTGCCGCTTATTTTTGAACCTTTTTTTACCAGTAAAGGGCAGGGGACAGGGTTGGGATTAGCTATCAGCTATAATATTATTTCTGATCATGGTGGCGATATTCAGGTAGAAAGCAGCCTGGGAGAAGGGTCAACGGTAACAATTTTACTCCCGCTGATGCAGATGGGCTGATTTAACCCCTACACTTGAGTGACAACCTGCCGGGAAATGTTAGAATCCAGGTGACATACATCTAAAGTGGTTTTTGCTCTCATTGAGAGTAGAAAATATAGTTCTCTACCGAAATCAAAAGGAACGCTCTTCCATGGAAAAAATTTTAATAGTAGATGATGAAGCCTTTATCCGGGAAAATCTGGAGCGGATAATTTCTGAAGATGGTTACCGCCCTATTTCGACCGAATCACCAGAAGAGGCTATCCAGATTATGACCGAAGAAGAGATCAGTCTGGTGTTGCTCGACTTAAATCTGGGCAGCAGCAGTGGTCTGGATGTACTCCGGGCAATGCGTGAAGTTGATCCTGAGATTCTGGTCATTATTATCACTGGTTATGGAACCGTTGAAAGTGCGGTTGAAGCCTTGAAGATTGGTGCTTATGATTATATTAAAAAACCGTTTAAGGCCGATGCGATCCATTTGATTGTTAAGTTGGCATTGGAAACTCAAAACTTGCGACGTCAAGTCAAGCGTCTTTCCCGTGATGCTGATGGTATCAATATGGTGGGTCAGAGTCCGTCATTATTACATATTTTTCAGCAAATTCGAGAAGTGGCCAAGCATGAAAAGGCAACGGTTCTGATTACCGGAGATAGTGGCACCGGAAAAGAATTGGTTGCTCAGGCAATCCATAATTTATCACCACGCAGCGAGCAACCTTTTGTTGAAATAAATTGTGGCTCGCTGCCGTTCAATCTGCTTGAAACAGAACTTTTTGGACATGAACGAGGTGCATTTACCGATGCAAAAAACCGTAAAATAGGCTTATTCGAAGAAGCTGATGGTGGTTCCATTTTTCTTGATGAGATCGGTGAGATGGACATGAGCCTCCAGGTCAAACTGTTGCGGGTTCTTGAAGATCTTAAAATTCGCCGATTGGGAGGTAATCGCAACATTGATATCAACGTACGAATTATTGCCGCCACTAATGCCAATTTGAAGGGGGCGATTGAACACAAAGAATTTCGTGAAGATCTCTACTATCGTTTGAATGTTTTTCCAATTCACATTCCACCGTTACGAGAACGGCGTGAGGATATCCCCCTGTTACTCGAGTATTTTTTGCAGCGTTTCAGTAAAGGATTCAACCAGTCAATGCGGGGATTCAGCCGTGATGCTCTTGATCTGGTGATGCGCTATCATTGGCCGGGAAATGTCCGGGAGTTGCGCAACGTTGTTGAACGCATCTGTATTATGCACAATGTTGATGAAATTTTACCGGTCCACCTGCCGCGTGAAATCTGGGGGGAGGTGCCCCAGAGTAAAATGCCTTTCAATTATGAAATACCGCCGGAAGGTATTGTTCTGGATGTAGTTGTCGGAGAGGTTGAAAAGGAGTTGGTTGAAAAAGCTTTCCGGATTACCGGAGGGAATGTGGCTAAAACCGCTCGTATTCTGAATGTGCCGCGCGGAACGCTGCGTTATAAATTGGAAAAGTATCAACTGACCAGTGAATGATGTTTCAGTCTGATAGCGTGGCTGATTATTTCTTGATCAGGGTGTCCAGTTTTTGTAATGAACAGCTTGAACAACATCCAGAACAGCCTTTTGAGGCGTTTTTTGCGGTTTTATAGATACTCTGTACAACATAATA
>JAOZMV010000077.1 GCA_029934095.1 Desulfuromusa sp.
GTATCTGGGCGGGGAAACCCCGCCCCTACTAACCCGCCATACCAACTCAGGCGATTATTTCGCCACAATCGGGACAACAACCATTTTTATCCACCTGGTTGCTGCTGACCCCGAATCCACTGCGTCGAATCAATACTTTTCCGCAGACAGGAAAAACCAGGGACGCTCCCCATTTTTAACCTTTCCAACAAAACCCCTTTCAACAAAAAAACCGCCCAATCGGCACACACCGACACAGCCAGTCCTCCGAACAAAAGAATAAGCTATACCATTACTCTTGTCATTTTGTAATCATTCCGCGTAGGTCATAAATATTACGAACAACCCGATAGATAACTGCCCCAAGAACAATAAGAGACCATTATCCTATAAGAGAGGATGTATATCCCACTACCCTGCTTTCATCACCGCTGGCATCGGCGCTGGTACGATAATCGAGTACCTTGCTTGTTAAATGATGGCTTCGCGCTGAGTTAACGATGGCCCTCACTCCTATTATACCGCATGCTTCACACCCTTGACCGAGCTGTTCCAAATCAAGATCAGCAATTCCCTTGATGCAGACATTATCGAGAGCCCTGGCTTTAGTTATGTCGTAAAAATGGCTCAAGTCGGTGCTGATGACGATAAAATTGTTTTTATCCTCCAGAAAAGTATCAATCAGTTGAGAAAGCGGCAGATAATTCATCTGACCGTAAACAATTTCAACGATATTGGTTTTCCCGAAATAGTGCCGGATAAACGGCACCTGTACCTCGGTTGAGTGTTCCTGATGGGCATCAGGCTGGAACTGAAGAAAATCAACACTGTTTTCAAGCTGGGTGCTGAAAGGGAGATCAATCCTCAGGTCACCGCACGGTGATTCATAGCGCTCATAGAGTGCGATAGAGGCTCCGCTGATAAAGACTTTATGACTGGGGCCGATAATGATGACGCGTTCAATTCCAGTAGTGTTGAGTGCGGCCGCTCTGTACGCGACGTTAGCGGTAAAACCGCTGTAGACATAACCAGCATGTGGTGCAATCAAAGCTCTGGGTACAAAATCGGTCGGAGGCGTATAATCTGCATCGTCGAGGGCCTGATTGAACTGATCGATATACCGCTCAATTTCTTTACAACTTTCCGGGTAAAACATGCCGGCTACAGCGCTTTGTCTGCTGCTCATAATATGCTCCTGTTTTTTTAAGTGTCAGGTAGCTATCTGTCGAGAGGATGTCTATTTCTCCTGTTTTGTTGTAAATATATCCCTTTTTCTACCATCATCGCATTAAGCTTCATGTGAGCAATTTGCAGGACAATTTCACCTGGGATTTGATATCCTTTATTTACATACTTTTATTCTTTCATGTCCTTCTCTGAACGAGGTTCAAAGACATCCAAAGGTTCATTCCAATCTGATCTTTTGGTATCGGTGATATCCGTACCCAAATCATCTAAATTTCCGATATCAAGTGGACCGGAGAGGTTCTCCGGCGCTTCACACAGTACGATCTTTTCTTGATACCAGTCTCTCATTTCATATTCATCCAGATTTCCATCGAAGTTCTGTACCTCAACAGTTTTATTATACTCATCAAGTGCCACCACACGAAAACGTTGCCCTTTGTCCTGGTGACAATACCAGCTGCCGATAATTGGATCACATTCAGTTGTCATAATCATTTCCTCCTGAATTAATGACTCAACAGCAGGTAACCACTCGGTCCCAGACTCGTGGCTAACATGACGCTGTTGATGTCAATATGTTCTGACCAGGTCTTACTTTTTTGATTGGCTACTGTCTGCCAGAAATTTTCTATTTTTTCCTGTAATGGAAGATGAGACGAGAATTCTTTAAGCTGCAAAATAAGCGATTGCTGTTGTGGAAAATCATCGAGATGATCTTTTATCATCAGCATCATTTTTGTAATCGTTTGCAATCCAATAGACAGGCCCAGTTCGCGAAATGCGAGACGATACTCAGCCGGGTAATGCAGCACATTTTCCAGGGCAAAGGCATCCAGTCCTCTTTTGGCAAAATGCAGGAGCGTGGAGAGCATGTGTGTCATCTGGAAATTGCTGTAAGCTATCAACTGAGTCAACTTGAATGCGTCAGTAAGCAGGCCTCCTATCCCCAGAGAGTCATCGGTCAACCAGTTCATATCTTCACACATTATCATGGCCTCAGAAATTTCCATATCAAGGTTCAGCTCGGATGATGTTTTCAAATCATCGACGGCCGTTGACATGAGTTGCAGGTAGGAAAGCAATCCGTCAAGGGAATCATGCTGTCCCATGGATTGAACCAAGGGACGGGAGAGATCAATACTCATCTTCCAATACATCCGTTTTGTTTGTGAGTTCGGCGAGGTATAGGTAAATCCGCTATGGGCTGATTTGGCAAGTTCCAGGGCCCAGCGGTTATATTGCAGGTTGCCGCTTACCACGGCTACCCGGTTAAGTGCATGCATCCATTTAGTCAGGTAATGGTAATACTGTCCATCCTGATCCCACTCCAGACGGTCATCATGGGGTTCTCCGGGTTTTCGTTCATTGCATCTTTTGCCTATCCTCAATCCGCCAACGGTAGGATGCAGCTTCCCCTCTTCTTCACCAAGACCGCTGAGCCATCCTTTTCTGGAATCATCGTCACGATGTTTTCCCAGAACAGCATGCACTTGATCAACAAGGGCAAAGGCCTCCTCTTTGTAGCGATCTTGACCTGTTTGAATGAAAAGCTCCAGAAAGTTACAGACCGCAAAACTGTCCGTCCATAAATATCGTTTCGGTGGATGGAGACTTGTTGTCAGACCGGTTCGATATCCAAAATCGGACATGATCTTCTGGATTTTCACGGTATGCATTATTTTCTCCCGTTATCTCCACACTCCTGCAAGCTGCTCTCCACATTGGCTGCAGCGACCATCAGCCAAGTTGTTCTGCCGGATATTGTAGCCAACCCGGTGAATCACTTCCGTCCCACAGCCCGGGCAGTATGTGTTTTCTCCCCCCTCACCGGGAATATTGCCTTCATAAACATAGTGTAATCCTTCTGCTAAGCCAATTTCCCTTGCCCTGCGCAGGGTTTCCGCAGGAGTCGGCTCTCGATCCAGCATCTTATACGTTGGAAAAAAGGCGCTCACATGCCAGGGAATGGCTGGATCAACACTCTTGACAAAACGGGCTATGTCCCGCAGTTCGGAATCAGAATCATTAAGACCGGGAATAACCAGGGTGGTCGTCTCAACCCATACTCCCAATTCATGCATGAGACGAACACTATCGAGCACAGGTTGCAGCCTGGCTTTAGAAACCTTTTTGTAAAAATCGTCAGTAAAGCCCTTAATATCAATGTTTATGCCATCCAGAACAGGCGCCAGGTGACGGGTTGCTTCCGCACTCATGTAGCCATTGCTGACAAAGACATTTTTCAACCCTTGTTTACGAGCAAGCACCGCACAATCATAGGCAAATTCATAGAAAATAGTTGGCTCAACATAAGTGTAACAGACACTTTCGCACCCCCTTCGAACAGCCTCCTCAACCACAGCTTCAGCGGTACGATCAGTGCCGGCAATCTCTCCATTATGCAAATGTGGATATTGGGAAATATCATAATTCTGACAGTTAAGGCACTGAAAATTACAGCCAACCGTGGCAATGGAAAAAGCACTGCTGCCAGGCAGAAAATTGAATAGGGGCTTTTTTTCAATAGGATCAATGCCTTCGGCAATCAGCTTCCCATAGACCAGACTGTATAAGACGCCATCCCGGTTTTCCCGGACTGCGCAAATACCTCGTTTTCCCTCTCTTATGTGACAATGGTGGCTGCACAGTCCACAAATAACCTTATTCTCTTTTTCCTGTTGATAAAACATTGCCTCTTTCATGTTTCCTCCTGTAAAGATTTTAAATTAGGTTATTTTGGTATCATTATTCAATCCGCCGATAAACGGGACAAAGGCAACGGGGAGAATATTTTTCTCGGTAAATCCACCCTGTTCATCCTTTTGGATGAGCATAAGCTCTTGGTGCCGGTTGGGCCGACCGACAGGAATGACAAGCCTGCCGCCAGGCTTAAGCTGCTTTTTCAATGCTGCTGGAATATGACTGGCGGCAGCCGTAACGATAATACCATCATAAGGCGCGTGTTCCAGGCATCCTTCGGTAGCATCTCCCTGGATAATTTCCACATTATGATAACCAAGTTTTTTAAGATGTTTTGCCGCCTTGTCTGCCAGAGCTTTTACAATTTCAATGGTATAAATCCTGTTAACAAGATGTGATAATACAGCAGCTTGGTATCCTGAACCGGCACCTACCTCCAAGATAACATCATCTTTTTCCGGACAAAGCAGGTCGGTCATCAGGGCAACAATATAGGGTTGTGAAATTGTCTGGCCGTCACCGATGGGCAGAGGTTTGTTTGCATATGCCCATGGTCGTAATGATTCAGGCACAAATTCTTCCCGCAACACCTTGCCCATGGCTGCCATGACCTCCGGTTTAAATTCCTGTATTCCTGTATAATTCTGACTAAAACGGCATTCTTCAGCAATAGTTTCCAGCATTTCATTGATTAATTGTTGATCCATTTTTTTCGGAATCTCCTATTATGAACTACCCCGCAGCTTGCTGCGGGTATCAACAGTGGCCCGATACTTGATCGCCTTGAAGGATCACCGCGGCAACTTCATCAGCCCTAATCTTGTCCTTGAACTCGGCATAGGAAGAGGTTTGCAGGTGCTGACTTTGCGAAGCATTGAACCAGTAGCTGGAAAGTACAAGCAGTACTAGGAACCAAACGAGATAATTCCATAAGGGTAAGGGTTGCTGTGGACTTTGCATTCGCATAATTTTGTTACCTGTTCCTCTGAAAACTACTTAGTTTCGCCGTAATTCTTCAAGTTCTTCCAGCAGATCTAAAGCCAATGCCGCACCTGCCATGTTTATACGCAGATCAGTAATTAAGCGGTAGGCCGTTTGGGCACGTTTAATTTCCCGCAGGCCAAAACGCCATTGTTCAGGAGTATGGCCAACCGGAGTAAGGAGTCCCTCGTTAATCATTTCTTTGATCAGTTCGGTGTCCTGCCTGCAGAAATCGCAGAGTTCCTCCAAGGTGTAACTGGAGTTTTCATCTAAAATAGTTGTACTGTAAATCGTTATCTGTTTATCCATTTTATTGACCTCCCATGTTTTGGCGAGGATTCAACGGCATTGTTTCGGCCATTTTTTTATAGAATTCTTTCTCTTTATCTGTCTTGGCCGGAGGAATAACGATTTCCAGAGTAACTATTTGATCCCCAGTATGGCTGGCACTACTCAAACCGCGTCCCTTCAGCCGAAGCTTTTGGCCACTTTGAGAATTGGGTGGAATATTGAGATGTACACTGCCTGATAAAGTGGGACACTCAATCTTGCCACCAAGAGCTGCTTCCCAGGGGACAACGGGAAGGGTCAGGTAAATATTGCGTTTTTTTACATGAAAGAGAGAATGGTCAGCAAATGAAACCTCAAGATATAAATCACCATGTCCACCACCATGCTGCCCCGGCATTCCCTGACCCGCCAATCGGATTTTCTGACCTTCAGCGATCCCTTTGGGGATATTGACAGTTATGGTGTGTTGTTTATTTTTTACCCGACCCTGTTCATCAACGGTTGGTCTGGTCAAGGTAAAGGTTTTCCGGGCACCTTTATACGCCTCTGCCAGTGTAACAATAATACGGGCGTGGTGATCTTCTCCACCCCGGGCAAATGACCTGCCCTGTCCACGTTGAAATGGGCCGGAACCACCAAAAAGCGCAGAGAAAAAATCACTGAACCCACTTGCTCCGCCTCCGCTGGCACCCGAAAATTCAAAGCCGGCATCCCAGTCAGGAGGTGGACGAAAATCCTGCCCCTGTTCCCAGTTGCTACCAAACTTATCGTAGGCGGCCCGTTTTTCAGGATCTTTCAAGACCTCATAAGCCTCGCCAATCTCCTGAAATTTGGCCTCAGAACCAGCATCTTTATTGATATCCGGATGATGTTTACGGGCAAGTTTCCGATAGGATCGTTTAATATCAGCTTGAGAGGCATCACGTCCCACCCCCAGAATTTCATAATAATCTTTATATTCCATTATGCTACCTTGTGTATCCGAGTGCTAACAAGTGGGAAAAGGTTAGATGTCATCAGCTGTAAACCGGCTATTCTCAGGCAACTGACTCCATAAGCGGACAATCCGGTCTGAGCCTTCAGTTATTAGTTACTGAGCACAGATAACTGACAACCGAAAGTGCAGAATTCGGGTTGCCCAAAAATACCACCAAACATGTATTGACCTGTCGAATTTTATTATCAATATTGTTTAACCTATTGTTCTTCTTGTAATATTTAAAATAAGGCACGAAAACGCCAAGAGAATAAAAACTTTAAAGGAGAGGCAAAGAGAGGCGGAGAACTTCAAAAGCTATAATCTGTCTTTTTGGGTTAAAACCTTTATAATGGTCTACAGTTTTCTTAGCAGCCTCTCCGTTAACAAGCTTTTCTTGGTATTTTGGTGGCAAAAAGAGTTACCGAAATTCAATCAATACGCTCCGAAAGATAACCGACCAGATCATCCATACTGATCAACTTTTCATAATCACTTTCGGGTATATCCACCCCGAGATCATCATTAAGGCCAATCAAAAAGTTGAGAAAGTCGAAAGAATCGATATCGAGTTCTTCACGAATATTTTCGGTCGATGGCAGTTCGGTAAAATCGGCTTCAGGTGCAATTTTCGCCAAACCTGACTCGATGATTTTTTTGATTTCAGTATCTTTCATAATTTTTCAGGCTCCTGTAAAATCCGGTTGAGGGCATCAAGAAACTGAGCACCCTGATGGCCGTCACCGGCGCGATGATCGGCGGCCAGGGTGG
>JAOZMV010000078.1 GCA_029934095.1 Desulfuromusa sp.
TTGGATTTATCCGCTGCTGGTTTATCCTCTGATTTAGTCACACGCATCCTTTACCACAGCAACATATATTACTCATGGGCAATTTTCAGGTTCATATTATTAAAGCATGACGCTCAAAAGAACAAGCGAGATGCGAAGGTTTTGGGTGTACAGAGTGCTAGGGTAGGAAGGTTCAGGGGGCTCGGTGATGAGTTTCATCAGTAAATCGATTTCTCCGTCTCGGCATCAAAAATATGTAAATGGGTCAGATCGAGGGTCAGTTGTAACGCTTCTCCTGTTTTAAAAATCCGTCTCCCTTCGCCCCGACAGATCAGATCAGCTCCTTGCAGATCCATGTGGAGATTGGTTTCGTTCCCCAAGGGCTCGACGATCTTTACGATTCCATCAACGGTGAAAGATAAGCTGATTTTGTCGAGTCGTTCATCCGATTCGGTAAACAGGTCTTCGGTTCGTAACCCCATGATGACTTTTTGTCCTGTTTTGATCTGACTCTCTTCTCTTGGCGGGATAGGAATTTCGAGCTGCTCGCTCAGTTTAAGCTTTAGCCCATCCGCCCCGGCAACAATTTCTGCGGGGTGGAGGTTCATTGGTGGAGAACCCATAAATCCGGCGACAAAGGCATTGGCCGGGTGCTGGAATATTTCCATCGGGCTGCCGACCTGCTCAATATAGCCATCACGCATAACCACGATCCGATCCGCCAGAGTCATTGCCTCAACCTGATCATGGGTGACATAGATAATTGTATTTTGAACCTGTTGATGCAACTGCTTGATCTCTAAACGCATCTGGGTTCGCAGTTTGGCATCAAGGTTGGAGAGTGGTTCATCAAACAGATAAACCTCAGGGCGACGAACCAGAGCCCGCCCCATGGCGACCCGCTGCCGCTGCCCTCCGGATAATTCATGAGGTTTACGAAACAGAAAGTCTTCAAGTTCCAGCATCACTGCTATTTCCCGAACCCTTTCCTCTATCTCATCTTTGGGCATTTTTCTCAGGGTCAAGCCAAAGGACATATTTTTATAGACGTTCATATGCGGGTAGAGGGCATAGTTCTGAAATACCATCGCCGCATCCCGGTCTTTTGGTGCAACATCGTTGACCACCCGATCAGAGATTTCAATCGTCCCAGCGGTAATATCTTCAAGTCCGGCAATCATTCTCAGAACCGTCGATTTACCACAACCGGACGGGCCGACAAAAACCACAAACTCTTTATCGACAATATCCAGATTGATTCCATGGACAACTTCCAGCTTGCCATATTTTTTGAAAAGATCTTTTAAAATCACATTAGCCATGAACAAAAACTCCACCAGGCAGAAACATTTAACTGCCTAAAATTATTAGAAACCAATCATTCCTTTAACACGAGAGCAGATCAACCGATGGTTCCCATTTTATTTGTATATTTTTGCATCAAAGTCATTGACGAATCGGTTTTCTTAGTCTTTACTTGTTGTATTAATAGATGAATTTATATTCGTTGAACACTTTGCACCATCAAACAGTCGCTTGCAAGAACTTATGTTGAGAGCTACGATACTCTAAACCGATTTCAGGAGGAAAGTATGTCAAAAATCAAATGTTTCTGGCTTGTTATGGCGGTAGGTATGCTGATCAGTTTTGCGGGATCAGCATTTGCGAAGCCAACCGAAATTCACTGGTGGCACGCTATGCGTGGTGCACGTGGTGAAGTTGTACAGAACATTGTTGACAGTTTTAACAAATCTCAATCTGATTTCAAAGTGGTTGCAACCTACAAGGGCGCTTACGATGAAGTTGTCAATGCCGGGGTTGCTGCTGTGCGGGCCGGGAAACAGCCACACATCCTCCAGTCATTTGAAGTTGGCACTCAGACCATGATGATGTCGGGCGCCATTTATCCGGTCTATCAATTGATGGCTGACAAAGGCTACAAAATCGACTGGACTCAATACCTGCAACCGGTTCTCTCCTACTATATGAATGCTGATGGTAACCTGATGTCGATGCCGTTCAATTCATCTACACCGGTTATGTATTACAATGTCGATCTGTTTAAAAAAGCTGGCATTCCCATGTTATCCAAAGACAAGCCGATCACCTGGGATAAGCTGGGTGAGATCACTGGCAAACTGGTCAAATCAGGGGTAGAGGGTGGTCTGGTCACAGCCTGGCAGTCCTGGACTCAGGTAGAAAACTACAGTGCTATCCATAATATTCCTTTTGCCAGCCAAGCAAATGGCTATAAGGGGCTCGACACCAAGCTACTGATCAATAACGACAAAGTTGTCAACCATATTGCCAGGCTGAAGAGTTGGATGGCGGATAAACGCTTTTACTATGGTGGGCAAAAATATCAGGGACCAAAATCTGAATTTATCGCCCAGAATGCCGGGGTTTACATCGACTCAATCAGTGGTATTGCCAAACTGAAAAAAGCGGTCAAAGATTTTACCTGGGATGTTGCTCCGTTACCGATAGAATCCTGGATGAAAGAGCCACAGAACAGTATCATTGGTGGCGCTTCTCTGTGGGTTTTCAAGGGGCTGCCAAAGAAAGATTATGCTGGCGTCGCTGCATTCCTGAAGCATCTGGCCGGAAACGAGTCACAGATCTATTGGCATAAACAAACCGGTTACTTCCCGATTACCCTGACTGCTTATGATCAACTTAAATCTGAGGGGTACTATAAAAAGAATCCCCTGCAGGAAGTTGGTATCAAGCAGCTGACCCGGCGGATTCCAACTGAGATTTCCCGTGGTCTGCGCCTCGGTTATTTCATTCAAATTCGTAACATCATCAACGAAGAACTTGAACTGGTCTGGAATGACTCCAAAACCCCTCAACAGGCATTGGATAACGCCGTGGCCAGAAGTAACGTGAAGCTGCGGGAGTTTGAAAGAATCTATAAATAGCGATAACTGGTTTTTAACTCTCTATCTCGGGGGTATCCTCTACTTGAGGATGCCCCCGAATTGGTGATACTATTCTGCCATGATAAGAAAACGCTCCTACTTTAAAACACGCTCTCTCCCTTACCTGCTGATCCTGCCGCAAATCTTGATCACCTTGACTTTTTTCTATTGGCCGGCAGTACAAGGGGTGATTACCTCTTTCCAGATAAGTGATCCCTTCGGCTTTCGAACCAAGTTTGTCTGGTTTGATAATTTTATTGCTCTGTTCAATGACCCACTCTATTTGAAATCGATTCTAACAACCCTGATGTTCAGTGGTTCGGTTGCGATTGTTTCGATCAGTTTTGGTTTGTTTCTGGCCAGTATGGCCAACCGGGTATTGAAGCTTACAACCTTGACCCGAACATTATTGATCTGGCCTTACGCAATTGCTCCGGCTATTTCCGGGATCTTGTGGCTCTTTCTGCTCCATCCCTCCTACGGTGTGGTCGCGATCGGCCTGGAGAATTGGTTCGGTCTCGACTGGAATCCACTGCTGAAAAGTTCCAATGCCATGCTGATGATTGTCATGGCCAGTGCCTGGAAAAATATCAGTTATAATTTTGTGTTTTTTCTCGCCGGGCTTCAGGCTATTCCCAAGTCACTGATTGAAGCGGCAGCCATTGATGGCGCCAGCCCATTCCGACGTTTCTGGACCATCACTTTTCCACTGCTTTCACCAACATTTTTCTTTGTCACCGTGATGACGATCATTTTTTCATTTTTTGAATCCTTCGGTGTCATTCATGCGGTCACTCAGGGGGGACCGGGCGGCTCCACCAATATCCTGGTTTACAAGGTTTATCAGGATGGTTTTATCGGTCTGAACCTCGGATCCTCAGCAGCACAGTCGGTCGTTCTGATGTTTATGATTATTCTGATTACGGTTCTGCAATTCAAATATGTAGAACGCAAAGTTCAATATACGGGGTAGTTAGCCCTGCTATAGCATTTGAGACATTTGCCGCACCACAGGACACCAGTATTATGATGGTTGAAAAAACTCCGATACTCGACACCTTCACCTATGTTTCCCTGATTTTGGGAATTGTCGTTGTCGGATTTCCCATTCTTTATGCGATCATTGCGGCAACCTTGTCGATTGAGGAAGTCTCGCGCGTCCCCATGTCGATGATTCCCGGTGATCAGCTGTTTAACAATGTCAGTGAAGCCTGGAACCGGGGAAATCTTGGCACCCAGCTGTTCAACTCCTTTATCATGGCGAGTGGAATCACCATCGGCAAGATCGTTGTTTCTCTATTTGGAGCCTTTTCGATTGTCTATTTTGACTATCGTCTCCGCACCGTGGCGTTTGCCGCAGTTTTTTGTACCCTGATGCTGCCGGTTGAAGTGCGGATCCTGCCAACCTATGAAATGGCGGCAAATATATTCGGCCCGCTGCAGTCGGTCTGGAATGCTCTGGGACTCGACGGCATTGTCAGCTGGTTTGCTGGCCATGATATCGAAGTTTCTCTTGAATTCAGTCTGCTTGACAGCTATGCGGGACTGATTCTGCCATTGACCGCTTCGGCAACCTGTACTTTCCTGTTTCGACAGTTTTTCCTCACCATTCCGGAAGAACTCTGTGAAGCGGCCAAAATGGATGGGGCTTCCCCGATGACCTTCTTCTGGAAGATTCTGTTTCCCCTCTCCAAAACCAATATAGCTGCATTGGTGGTCATCGAATTTGTCTATGGTTGGAACCAGTATCTCTGGCCATTGCTGATCACCACAAATCCGAAGATGACCACTGCGGTTATCGGTCTGCACCATTTGCTCCCATCTCCAGAAGATCCCCCCGATTGGCACATTGCCATGGCCGGAGCGCTGATCGTCATGCTGCCACCGGTTCTGGTCGTCCTGTTTATGCAGCGCTGGTTTGTCAAGGGTCTGGTTGAAAGAGAGAAATAACTGATGAGTGCCGCAATTCGTAACCACCCCCGCATCGTCGATCCGGAAATATGTCTTGCCGGTTGTACCTGTGATTCTGAGCATCCGGCACCACAAGTCACCATCTATTCTGGAAGAGATGCCTGTCAGGTTCTGGCAGAAGATTGTCGTGCAATTTATGGGGATCGCCCGGTTTTACTCCTTTTCGACCCGGAGACCTATGCTGTCGCTGGGGCCGATTTGCAACAACGCCTCCAAGCTGAAAATGTGAACCTGATTTCACATCAGTTTGATTCCAATCCGGTTGCAACAGCAGCTTTGATCGAAACTGTGCGTGCCCACACCAAAGATGTAGCGCTGGTTATTTCGGTCGGTTCCGGCACCATCAATGACCTGGGTAAATATTCAGCCAGTGAGGATCATATCGATTTCTGGTGTTTACCCACCGCGCCATCGATGAATGGCTATACCTCCGGGATCGCTGCAATCAAGGTCAAAGGGGTGAAAAGGACCCTTCCTGCAGCTCCGCCAAAAAGAATCTATTCTCTTCCCGCAGTGATCCAGCAGGCACCGCTCAAGCTACGTCAAGCCGGTTTCTGTGATGTCCTGGCAAAGGTCGTTTCTGATATCGACTGGCAGTGTGAATCACTGCTGTTCAGTGGCGGCTACTGTGGTTTGCCGGCGGCAATGATGGCAGAAGTTGAGCACAGTTATTCTGAACATCCTGAAGAGATCGGTAAGGGTGATGAGTCTGCGGTGATGGGATTGTTCCACGGTTTACTGATATCGGGAGTTGCCATGAGTCTCGCCGGATCAAGTGCCCCTGCCTCGGGTGGAGAACATCTGGTTTCCCATTTTTGGGATATGCGTGAACCAATCACGGGGCGGGAACCAGAACTTCACGGTTTACAGGTGGGTGTCGGGATTATTCTGTCAACCGCCTGCTATCAGCGTCTGCGACAATTAGACCGGGATGATTTGCCCAGACAAGCGGAGCCGTTATTTACCGAGACAGCAGCACGTATTCCAGCTATCTGGGGTCCATATGCTGACGAAGTTGCCAAGCAGTTTGATAATAAGCGGGATGCACTGCTGCAGTTTGATACCCTGCTGCCGCAAAAGTGGGATGAATTGCAAACCCTCTTCCAGCAAGTTCAATCGCCGGAATATTTTGCCGACCTGTTTGCCCGAACCGGAGCCCCCTTCAACCTTGAAGCCTTCCGGCTGAGCAAAGATGAATTCATGCTTGCCGCACTGAACAGCCGCGCAATCCGTGAACGGATTACCGTTCTGGACCTGGCTGCCCATGCCGGAGTTCTGGAAGCTGCTGCTGAGGATGCTCTCCAGTTGTTGCGCTGACTCTCTCTTCTTTTTGAGGTTTTCTGATGCAGAAAAACCTACCTCTGTTACTGCTGATAATTGTCCTCGCGGCTCTGGCCGTATCTTTTTATCACCCCTATGACCAGCTCACCTGGTTTCTGGAAACCGTACCGGTTATAATCGGTATTATCCTGCTGCTACTGACCTGGCGCAGATTCCCCCTGACAACGCTGCTCTGCTCTCTACTCACTCTGCATGCCTTGATTCTGATTCTGGGTGGTCATTACACCTATGCCAAGGTACCGCTCGGATTCTGGTTGCAGGATCTGTTTGATTTCAGCCGCAATCACTATGATCGTATCGGCCATATCGCCCAGGGTTTTGTTCCTGCCATTCTGGCTCGCGAAATCCTCCTGCGGCGTTCACCACTCATCCCGGGAAAATGGTTGTTCCTGTTGGTCACCAGTGTCTGTCTGGCGTTCAGTGCTTTTTATGAAATGGTGGAATGGTGGACGGCACTGTTTTCAGGGGAAGCAGCAACCGCTTTTCTGGGAACTCAGGGGGATATCTGGGATACCCAATGGGACATGTTTTTTGCCTTTATGGGAGCAATGGCAGCACAACTGCTGTTGAACCGATGGCACAATCATCAACTC
>JAOZMV010000079.1 GCA_029934095.1 Desulfuromusa sp.
GCCTTGGACTCGTTGTCCATGTAGACGAACTCAAGCATGTACTTTTTGCCACCGACCTCGAGGCCACCGGCGCCGTTGATATCGGCAAGGTACATTTCAGCAGCGTTTTTTGAGCCTTCGCCGACTTCAGGGATATCGCCGGTCATGGGAATGTTAAAACCAATTTTGATGGTTTGCGCGGCCATGGCTGGTACTGCCAGCATGATGGCAATGCAGGTAATAAAAACTGTGGTCAATAATCGTTTCATGGTTCCTCCTCTTGGGTGGTTGATAGAATGATGTTTTACGCAACAATCAAGAAAAATAAAAAGCCACCAGTTGCTTTGACAGTCTTAATTGCTGGTGGAGAATGCTGTTTTCTGTTTTGTCACAGTATTTTCTTCGTTAATATAACAACGAGCATACTAATAATACAAGTCTACAATCGAGCATTATTTTTCATAATGAAAAAAATAACAACTGTTTTATCGTTATCATTTTCTCAGAAAGATGAGGACTCAGGGGCAGATCTTGTTTGTGGTTGATTTGTTGGTGAAATATGTATCGATTTGACATATCCTTATTGCTGTCATTTGAATTGTTGTTTTCATACGAGAGAACATAACTCGGGTCCGCATGCTGAGTTCTGATTGAGAGCTGGTTGCAGACCCCGATTCCCCTGAAATTTAAATATGGCAGTGCGTGAGAGTTTACCTGTTACTATCACAGCGGCCCTTTAACTGGAAATAGCTATGCCCAGACCGAGAAAACCGAGAAGATGCTGCCCCACCAGGCGACCCAATGACCTTATGTTCAAGCCTGCAGGAACCCCCCTCTCCAAGTTGGAAATAGTTGAACTTGATGCCGACGAACTGGAAGCCGTGTCACTTTGTGATCGAGATGCCATGACTCAAGCTGAGGCGGGGGTCGAAATGGGGGTGTCACGGGGGACGATTCAGCGTCTGGTGACCAGCGGCCGGAAAAAAATTGTTGATGCTCTTTTATCGGGACATGCTCTGCAGATAGAACCGCATGAATGATGGCGTTGCAAAAAGTCCGCCCTTCGGTGTTGCAGCAGTTTGTCAGGACCTCGACATACATAGGTGTATGCCTTCGCCCCTAGCAGGGTGTTGAAAAACGTTTTCGAGGGCTTGAGTGCAAGGCGAAAATTGTCGAAAAAGCGCAGTTTACACCCAGTAAATGAGCATTTTGAGACAATTTTCAACACAGCAATCGCAACGCAGGTAGTTTTTCAATAGCCTGCTAAAAAACTACTACGCCTTGATGGGCCAATTTTTTGTTTAGCCATCAGTCGCGTATAATGTTTAGCAGTTTTTCCCAGGAGATTGCCGTGCAGATTGAAATTATGACCACCGGTGGCACGATTGACAAAGTATATTTCGATGCCAAAAGCAGCTTTGAGATTGGTGCACCGCAGATTGGCGAGGTTCTGGGTGATGCGAATCTGACGATTGATTATCAAATTACACCGCTGCTACGCAAAGACAGCCTTGATTTGAGCGATGCCGATCGCGAATTGATTAAAAAAACCGTGAGGGAGAGTTCTGCAGAGAAGATTGTGATTACCCACGGAACCGACACGATGATCAAAACGGCTGAATATCTGCGGGGTATTGCTGGGAAAACTATCGTACTGACCGGATCTATGCAGCCAGCCAGGTTTCGTTTTACCGATGCCATCTACAATATAGCCAGTGCTATTACTGCCGTGCAGTTACTCCCGGAAGGGGCCTGGATTGCTATGAATGGAAAGATCTTTGATCCGGCCAAGTTACAAAAAAATGTTGATATGAACCGCTTTGAGATTATTGAAGCTTAACGCCGCTTACACACAAGAATGTTACTGCTCCCTTTTTTTATTCCGCATACTCTGGTCAGAGGTTCTTAAGCTTTTCTTCAGCAGAGGTAGAAATTTTCTAAAAGGTTGTTATAATTATCTGTATCTGCTCCGGAAATCGGTGCCATGGATAGCTTTTATAAGGAGGTCGCAATGCTGACTGAAAAGTACACTCGGGATGTTTCGAGATTTTTATTCCTTCAGCGGATGTACATTAGCTGTTTATTTCTGCTTGTTGGTGTCATTGCAATTCCCCTTTCGGCTCAGGCTTTCGATATCCGTTTAGGGACAGAAGCCCCAGGTTCATTCTCTTATTTTAGTGGTCGGATCCTTTGTCGGCTGATTAACACCCAGGTGGAAGATGTGAATTGTCATCAGGTTCCGATGGTTGATGATGTCGACAATCTCACCAATTTACAGGGGGGATCTCTGGACGTCAGTCTGGTCGATTCACGGATGTTGTTTAATGCAATCAATAAATCCGGGAATTTCAAGTTTCTGGATATCAGCTATGAAAACATCCGTGCTCTTGCCCCGCTGTATGATGTCCCCATTACCCTGATTGTTCGTAATGATGCCGGGATCGATTCATTGGCTGATCTGAAAGGGACCAGGATCAATGCAGGAACCCCTGGGTCGCTTCAGTATCAGGCGATGACCACAATACTGAAAGCAAAAAAATGGTCGAGAAAAGATTTTAGCATGGTGGGAGACCTCCCCCCAATCAAGTCACAGGATACCAAGGCCTTTTGCTACGGAACTATGCAAGCCATGGTGTATATCGGTATTCACCCCGATTTTTCTTTGCGGCGGTTGCTGAAAACCTGTAATGGCGAGTTGATGAATATGGATGACAGCGATATTAACAGCCTGGTCAGTGACCATCCGGAATTCTGGAAAATCGAGCTTGCAGTCGGCACTTATCCTTCTCAGACTGAGAAGGTCGTTACCTTCGGTACCCGTGCTATGCTGGTTGCTTCCAGCGACCTTGATGAAGAAACAGTTTACAAGATTATTGAGGTGATTGATAAAAACAAGAAACGATTCGTGTTGTCTCACCCGGCATTGTCTCTATTTTCTGTGGAGACGGCTCAAAAGAGTGCCACCGGGATAAACCTTCATCCCGGTTCGGCCAGGTATTTTTCTGAGCATTAATGGGTAGGAACCCCGGAGTCAAAACTCCACTGTGATAGGCGTTTTGATTCCGGGTTTATAGTATCTGACTTAAGAACAGCTTGGTACGTTCATGCTGAGGATTGTCAAAGAAAGCATCCGGGCTGTTCTGTTCAACGATCTCACCATCATCCATAAACATCACCCGATCAGCGACACTTTTGGCAAAACCCATCTCGTGAGTCACGACCAGCATGGTCATCCCTTCGTCGGCCAGCCCAATCATGACATCAAGAACCTCTTTGATCATCTCCGGGTCAAGGGCTGAGGTTGGTTCGTCAAACAACATCACTTGCGGATTCATGCAGAGACTGCGGGCAATAGCGACCCGCTGTTGCTGACCGCCAGAAAGCTGGCCGGGGAATTTTTTTGCCTGTTCAGGAATCTGCACTTTTTCCAGGTACATCATGGCAGCTTCTTCGGCCTCTTTCTTGGGTGTTTTACGAACCCAGATCGGACCGAGGGTAAGATTATCAATG
Source organism: Desulfuromusa sp. (assembly GCA_029934095.1). Classification (GTDB taxonomy): domain Bacteria; phylum Desulfobacterota; class Desulfuromonadia; order Desulfuromonadales; family Geopsychrobacteraceae; genus Desulfuromusa. The sequence goes on from JAOZMV010000079.1 coordinate 3,490, forward strand.
ATTGTCAAGTGGGGAAAAAGATTGAAGTGCTGGAAAACCATCCCCACTTCGGCCCGCACTTTTTCGATATTTTTAATATCGTTGGATAGTTCGGTTCCATTGACGATGATCTGACCACGCTGGTGTTCTTCCAGACGGTTGATACAGCGGATTAAAGTCGATTTTCCGGAACCTGAAGGGCCGCAGATAACAATCTTCTCCTTCGGCATCACCTGCAGGTTGATCTCGCTGAGAACATGGAAATCTCCATACCATTTATGCATCCCGATAATTTCAATAATCGGTTTGGTTGCAGACTCAGGGCTAACACTTTTTTGGGAATCGTTCATGGCAATCTCACTTGTTGTGGACATGGTTTAATGTCCGGTATGTAGCTCTTTTTCCAATCTACGGCTGTAACTTGACATGGCATAACAAAAAACAAAATAAAGGAGTGCCAGAAAAATATAAGCTTCTTTTGAATAGCCGGCCCAGTCGGGATTGGAAAGGGTCACCATTGTTGTTTTCAGGACATCGAACAGGGCTATGATAACAACCAGAGAGGTATCTTTAAAGACTGAGAGCAAGATACCGACTGACGGCGGAATAACAATCTTCAGTGCCTGAGGTAAAATAATCAAGCGCATGGTCTGATAGTAGTTTAAACCGAGGGAGTCGGCAGCTTCATATTGCCCTCTTGGCATGGCTTGCAGGCCGCCACGGACAACTTCGGCAATATAGGCTGCTGTAAACAGAATAATCGCAACCAGAGCACGTAGAACCTTATCGATAGTTACCCCCTCGGGAAGAAACAGGGGAAACATAATTGAGGACATGAACAGCAAGCTGATCAATGGAACTCCGCGGATCATTTCAATGTAGACAACGCAGAGGGTTTTGATTGCCGGCATTTTAGAGCGCCGCCCGAGGGCCAGAAAAATTCCCATCGGATAGGCAACTACCATGCCGAAAAAAGAGAGGATCAAGGTGAGTGGTAAACCGCTCCACTGTGAAGTTTCGACAACGGGCATGCCCAGAACCCCGCCAGACATCAATGTCCCCATAACGATCAGGTTGATCAGCCAGAGCCAGGCGAGAGATTTTTTCCAGCGGGAGCGTTCCTTGGAGTAGATCACCAGACCGAGCAACAGGACCATCGCCAGAATCGGGCGCCATTCCTGACCTTCCGGGAAAAAACCCAGAATAATGAACCTGAAATTGTGGGGGACGACCGACCAGCATGCCCCCTCAATATTGCGACATGCCTCGGCTGAGCTGTTCCAGAGGCTGTCGATAAAGGCCCACTGAAAGACCGGGGGCAGTGTCAGCGCAAGCATTCCTAACAGAATAAATGTCAGCAGGGAGTTGTACCAGGTACTGAACAGGTTGGTCTTCAGCCAGCCAACAACACCAACATTGCTGCTGGGTGGTTGCAATTGTGCTCTTTTGGCCGTGGTTGCTTCAGTCATATTTATCTCTCCACCAAGGCCATATGTTTATTGTACCAGTTCATGAAAATAGAGGTCGACAGACTGAAGAACAGGTAAACCACCATGATCATAGCTACCCCTTCAATCGCCTGACCGGTCTGGTTGATCGTGGTGTTGGCTACAGCAACAAAATCGGCATACCCTATAGCAACAGCCAGGGAACTGTTTTTCGTCAAGTTGAGCATCTGGCTGGTCAATGGTGGAATAATAACTCGTAATGCCTGGGGGAAAATAACCAGATGGAGAACCTGTCCTGGCCGCAGAGCAATGGCTTTGGCCGCTTCAATTTGCCCTTGACTGATAGATTGAATCCCTGCCCGGACAATTTCAGCAACAAAGGCTGATGTGTAGAGGACCAGCCCCAGCAATAGAGCACTGAACTCCGGGCTAAATGTCAATCCACCCTGGAAATTGAAGCCGCGCAGCTCCGGCATGTTCATGGCGGTTGGAGCCCCATAAAGAGCCCAGATTAATATTGGCAAGAACAGTGCTGCTGCTATGGTGATGCGTGCTGCCGGAAAGGCTTTTCCGGTCAATTCCTGACGCTGATATCCCCATCGGTTCAGAAACCAGCCCCCGACCAATACCGCAAGGAACATCCAGCCCATTGCTGTGTGGGCACTATGAGCTTCCGGTATCGCAAAAATGAAACCCCGGTTACAAAAGAAAACCCCCTCGATCGGATTCAATGCCTGGCGCGGTGCGGGAAAAGACTCATAAAAAATGGCATACCAGAAAAATAGTTGCAGCAGGATTGGAATATTCTGCATCACTTCAATAAATCCAGCGGCTACTTTGGAGAGAAGCCAATTGCTGGAGAGTCGTGCGATGCCAATAAAGCTGCCAAGAATTGTGGTCAGAATAATGCCGATAAATGCGACTTGGAGAGTATTGAGGACTCCGACCCACAGAGCTCTGGCATAGCTGTCGGCAGCCGAATAGCGGATCAGTGATTCGCCAATCTCAAAAGAGGCTTCTTTGCCCAGAAAACCAAAACCGGTCGCAATCGATTGACGAGCCAGGTTGGCCTGAGTGTTACTGAACAGGTAATAACTGACCCCACTGACCAGAAAGAGGGCAATGATTTGCACCCCGATTGCCCGTTTTCCTGCGTCACGCCAGAAAGGGATTGCTGCCTCGATTGTGTCTGCTGATATGGAGGTATCTTGCGGTTTCAAATCATAGTTCCCGAGAAAGGAAAAAAGGGCGCCGCCGAAGCAGTAACGTTTCGGCGGCGGAAAATCAAATGACTAGAATAAAATTATTTGAATGGAGGAGAATACATCAGGCCACCATTAGTCCAGAGAGCGTTAAGGCCGCGCTCAAGACCCAGCGAGGTGTTGACGCCGACATTGCGCTCAAAAACTTCACCATAGTTGCCAATTTGCTTAATGATGTTATAGGCCCATTTTTCGTCCAGGCCGAGAGATTTGCCATTTCCTGGGGAAACACCGAGGAAACGCTGGATAACCGGGCTTTTGCTCTTGAGCATTTTATCAACATTTTTGGAAGTAATGCCAAGCTCTTCAGCATTGATCATTGCCAGAACCGTGAAGTCAACGATATCCCTGAACTGGTCATCACCATGGCGTACAGCTGGTGCCAAAGGCTCTTTGGAAATGATCTCAGGAAGGATGATATAGCCTTTAGGATCGGCAGCGATGGCGCGGGTAGCTGCTAATTGGGAAGCATCGGAGGTTAAAACATCGCAACGGCCGGCAAAAAATGTTTTTGCCAGTTCTGCAGTTGATTCAATAACAACCGGTTTCCAGGACATGTTGTTGGTCC
>JAOZMV010000080.1 GCA_029934095.1 Desulfuromusa sp.
AGCCGCATCAATTGATGCGGCTTTTTTTTGGAGAAAAGAATGAAACGGCTGAGTTTACTCGTCATTGTTTTTCTGTTGCTGGCAGGTGGAATAATCTACCTGAACCAGCGTAAAACAGCCAGTGACAAACTGGTATCCATAAGTGGAACAACCATGGGGACCAGCTATCATATCAAACTGGCACCGACAGCCAAGATCAACCTCCCCTCCTTACAAAATCAGATCGGTTCACGCCTTGCGGATATTGATAGCAAGATGTCAACCTATATAAAAGATTCAGAAGTCTCGCGTTTCAACCGCCACCCAAGTGAAAGTTGGATGCCAATCTCAACGGAAACTATGGCAGTTATTGATGCGGCTCAGGAGATCAGTCAACTGAGTCATGGTGCTTTTGATATCACTATTGGCAAATTGGTTAATCTGTGGGGTTTCGGGCCAACTATCAATATTGATACAATTCCAGACGGTCATGCCATTAAGACTCTGCTGTCGCAAGTGGGGTATCAACGGTTGGAGCTACGCCAGGCCCCTCCAGGATTGCGCAAAAGTAGTGCAGCGCTCTCCCTTGATCTGTCGGCCATTGCTAAAGGATACGCTGTTGATGCGATTGCAAAATTGTTAATAGAAAATCAGATCAGTAATTTTCTGGTAGAAATAGGGGGTGAAATTATTACCCATGGGTACAAACAGCAGCAAAAACTGTGGGTGGTCGGTATTGAAAGTCCTGTAGCTGAGCAACGGAGTATCCGCAAGCGGTTGCACCTCAGGGATGTCGCTATGGCAACGTCCGGGGACTACCGAAATTATTTTGAGGAGCAGGGGGTACGCTATTCACACACGATTGACCCCGCTACCGGTTACCCGATAACGCATCGACTGGCGTCAGTGACAGTCATTGATCGTTCGTGTATGCGAGCCGATGCATTGGCTACTGCAATCACGGTCATGGGACCGAGTAAAGGGTTGGAATTTGCTGAACAACAGCAGCTTGCTATTTTTATGCTGGTGAAGCAAAATGGAGTATTCACTGAGAAATACAGCAGCGCTTTTGAGTCCTATCTCAACGCTGGTAAGGATTAATTATGGAACTGCTTATACCGACACTGATTATCTTTCTACTCGCCTTTACCGGATTATCGATCGGTATTATCTTTGGTCGAAAAGGGATCTCGGGAAGCTGTAGCAGCAATGAAGCCAAATTGCTCGATATTCAATGTTTCTGCGGTTCGGATGATAGTTGCCCAATCGCAGCAGGTGATGATGGTATAGCAATTAAGGCAGTTTGTACCGGTGATGATGTTGAAAAGTGTCAGCAGATGATAGCTGATTTTGAAGCGCTGACCCGGAAGTTGCCACCACCCTCATAGCCAAATTTTCTTTTTGCGAATGTATCAAATTTGATCCGAAATTTAGCGACCGGTTTTAACCAGTGAGTTCCCTCTATCTCCATATCCCGTTTTGCTCCCGAAAATGCCCCTATTGTGACTTCTTTTCTCAGGTTGGCTCCCAACAACAGATTAATGACTATGTTGAACTGCTGATTTTAAATCTGCAGATTTTAAAACGGGATGATTCACACCCCACACCACTCAACACAATTTTTTTTGGTGGCGGGACCCCATCGCTTCTTTCTGTAGAGCAGGTAGGGGATATTCTCAACAAAGTCGCGCAAACCTACGGGATAGCGAGTGATGCTGAAATTACTCTGGAAGCCAATCCCGGAACGGTAAATTTTGAACAATTACGGGGCTATTACCAGGCTGGTATCAATCGACTATCTTTAGGTATCCAATCACTGAATGACCAGAAGTTACAACTGCTTGGCAGAATTCACAGCTCCAGCCAGGCACGGGAATGTATTATTGCTGCCCGTGCTGCCGGATTCGAGAATTTGAGCCTTGATCTGATGTTTGCTCTTCCCGATCAGGATCTGTTGTCACTTGAGGAGGAAATTTCAGCGCTGCTGAGTTTCGCCCCGGAGCATATTTCCCTCTATGGACTCTCTTTTGAAGAGGGGACCGAATTTTACCGCCAATTGCAGTCTGGCAAATTAACGGCTTGTGAAGAGAATCTTTATACCGAGCAATATCAATTGCTGCATCGGCAACTGGTTTGCGCTGGGTTTGAACATTATGAAATTTCAAACTTCGCTCGTTCTGATAGACGCTGTCACCATAATCAGGTTTATTGGAAACGGGAGGATTGTTTGGCAGTCGGCGCCGGCGGCCACAGTTTTATCAGCCGGAAATGGGGTACGCGGTGGCACATTCCTGAAAATTTGCAAAGCTATAAAGAGGCTCTTTGGGGTGGCAATAACCCTGCTGAAAAGCTCGAAACCTATCACCAGCAGGGTGCGATGAAGGAGTTTGTGTACCTGGCTTTACGCACCAGTGACGGGGTAGATCTGCAGGAATTTGAACAGAAGTTTAATCTGCCCCTGCAACAAGTTTTTCCTGATGCACTTGATAAAACCAGAAACTATCTGGATTTACCTTTAACCTCTGGTTATTGCCGTTTCAATCTGAACGGTTGGCTTCTCTATGATCACCTGATCAGTCACTTCCTGTAGATATCTGTGATTAAACAACGAATAAATGGCAATTACCTCAATCTCCTCTCGCCATAGGGCTTGACAAAGGGGCAGGGCATTGATAATCTCACTAATTAGCACTCACCTCTATCGAGTGCTAACATAAGTTGGCTGATGGAAGCCCGAAGAGACAAGTGGAGTGGTAATTGGTATGGCTGATATTCTGAATGAACGCAGCCAAAATATTCTTGAGGCGATTGTTGAAGATTATATCACCTCGGCGGAACCGGTAGGGAGTCGTGCGATCAGTCGTAAGTACGATTTTAACCTGTCTCCGGCATCGGTCCGTAATGTGATGGCCGATCTGGAAGAGATGGGTCTGCTCTGTTCGCCACACACGTCCTCTGGCAGGATTCCAACCGGAAAAGGGTTTCAGTACTATATTGATACCCTGCTTAATGTTCGTACTTTGAACCGGAATGAAAAGCAGAATCTGCGTAATAGCTACCGTTTTCAAAATATGCGGATGGAAGATGTTATGCAGGAGGTTGGCAGGGTTCTTTCCGGCCTTTCTCAGTATACCGGACTGGTTATGGCACCTAAATTCATTTCGACGGTTTTCCGGCAGATTGAATTTATCCGTTTAACACAGGGTCGGTTACTGATGATTTATGTTTCCGAAACGGGGCTGGTGCAAAATAAAGTTATTGAGGCTGATCCTTCACTGACCGTGAGTGATCTTGAGCAGATCGGAAATTATCTGAACAGTGAACTGAATGGTCTATCGATTCAAGAAGTTCGCAGTAAACTGAATCAAGAGTTACAAGAAGATCGTATTCACTATGATAAGTTAAAAAAACAGGCGCTAAAGCTTTCTTGTGCCGCACTGCAGGATGGGATCGAAGATCAACTCTATGTTTCCGGTGCATCGCTGATGCTTGGGCAACCAGAATTTTCTACTCCAGAGCAGATGAAACGACTGGTTCACGCCTTTGAAAGCAAAAAGCTTCTCATCGAACTGTTGGATCGGGGGCAGTCAGCACAGGGGGTACAGATATTTATCGGCAGTGAAAGCAGCCAGATAGATTTGGAAGGTTGTAGTTTGATTACCTCGAACTTTTCTAACCAAAAAGGGGCTATTGGTACCCTTGGGGTGATTGGTCCGATTCGGATGAATTATTCACAAGTGGTTCCGATTGTTGACTTTACCGCCCAGCTTGTTAGTCGGGTTCTGGACCGGGAAATAGATCAGGATTAATATTAACCAAGGAGTATAACAGGTGACAAAAAATAATGAAGATTTAGAGCATGAACCGGAGACTCCAGCAGCTGTTGAGCCTGAAGTTGTAGCAGCAGAGGATGAAACAGCGGTGTTACAGGACCAGTTAACTCAGGCTCTGGATGAAACCAAACTCCATCAGGAGCAATACCTGAGAACCCTGGCTGAGATGGAGAACCTGCGTAAGCGGACTCAACGGGACAAGGAAGATTTGGCCAAGTATGCTAATGAAAGTATTCTGCGTGAAATCCTGCCGGTTATCGACAACCTGGAGCGGGCAGTTGAACATGCTGAGCAGGCTGAAAATGACGATGGTCTGTTTGAGGGGGTGCAGATGACTCTCACCCAGTTCAATCAATTACTGAGTAAATTTGGGGTGGAGCCTGTAGATGCCGTCGGGCAGCCATTTGATCCGGCCTACCATCAAGCGATGGGACAGATGGAATCAGCAGAGCATCCGGTCAATACTGTGGTTCAACAAATGCAGAAGGGATATGAACTTAATAAACGATTGCTGCGGCCAGCTTTTGTTATGTTGGCAAAAGCTCCGATAGCAGTAAAAACTGAAGATATAGATTCATCGGAAGAAGCAAACGACGAAGAATAACTCTGACAAAATCTCTAAGGAGGATATAAATTATGGGTAAGGTAATTGGAATAGATCTAGGAACAACAAACTCTTGTGTTGCTATTATGGAAGGGGGGGAGCCAGTTGTTATTGCTAACTCGGAAGGCTCACGGACAACCCCTTCGGTTATCGCATTTACTGAAAGTGGTGAGCGGTTGGTTGGCCAGCAGGCAAAACGTCAAGCAGTCACAAACCCTGAAAACACACTCTTTGCTATCAAGCGACTGATCGGGCGTAAATTTGATTCTGAGGCCGTACAGAAGGACATGAAAATCAGTCCCTTTAGCATTATTGAGGCTGATAATGGTGATGCCTGGGTAGAAGCTCAGGGTAAAAAATATAGTTCACCAGAAATTTCAGCTATGGTGCTGCAAAAAATGAAGCAGACCGCTGAAGACTATCTTGGTGAAAAAGTGACCGATGCGGTTATTACTGTGCCGGCATACTTCAACGATTCACAGCGTCAGGCAACCAAGGATGCCGGAAAAATTTCCGGACTGAATGTTCTGCGGATTATCAACGAGCCGACTGCTGCATCCCTGGCCTACGGTCTGGATAAAAAACATGAAATGACCATTGCTGTTTTTGACCTGGGTGGTGGTACTTTCGATGTCTCTATCCTTGATCTTGGGGATGGCGTCTTTGAGGTTAAATCGACCAACGGTGACACTTTTCTCGGTGGTGAAGATTTTGACCAGAAGATCATCGATTATGTCGCTGATGAATTCAGAAAAGATCAGGGAATTGACCTGCGTAGCGATAAAATGGCGCTCCAGCGATTGAAAGAGGCTGCGGAAAAAGCCAAGTGTGAGCTCTCTTCATCAATGGAAACCGATATCAATCTGCCGTTTATTACCGCTGATCAGTCAGGGCCAAAACACCTGAATATCAAACTGTCTCGCTCAAAACTGGAAAGTATCTGTAGTGAGTTGATTGCCAGGTTGACCGACCCGTGCCAAACAGCCCTCAAGGATGCCGGTCTTTCAGCCAATGAGATTACGGAAGTTGTTCTGGTTGGTGGCATGACCCGGATGCCTGCTGTCCAGGAGCGGGTTAAGGAGATCTTCGGAAAAAATCCGAGTAAAGGGGTCAATCCCGATGAGGTTGTTGCTATTGGTGCAGCCATTCAGGGGGGAGTTCTGACCGGGGATGTTAAAGATGTTCTCTTGCTTGATGTCACTCCACTGTCACTGGGGATTGAAACTCTCGGTGGTGTCATGACCAAGCTGATTGAGAAAAATACCACGGTTCCTTGTAAAAAAGGTCAGGTTTTCTCTACTGCTGCAGATAATCAACCGGCTGTTTCGGTTCATGTTCTGCAGGGTGAACGTGAAATGTCGACCGACAATAAAACCATCGGTAACTTTGAGTTAGTTGGTCTTCCACCGGCACCACGTGGGGTTCCACAGATCGAAGTTACTTTTGATATTGATGCCAATGGAATTCTCCATGTCTCGGCTAAAGACCTTGGTACTGGTAAAGTGCAGTCAATCCAGATTACAGCGTCAAGTGGTTTATCCGACGAAGAGATTAACACGATGGTTCAGGATGCCGAAACTCATGCCGCTGAAGATAAAAACAAGCGTGAGTTGATCGAAGCTCGTAACCAGGCAGACGGTTTATCTTACACGACAGAAAAATCGCTGACCGAACATGGTGAAAAACTCGATAATGCCACAAAGCGACAGATTGAAGAGGCACTGGAAGAGTTGAAAAAAGCAATTGAGGGTGATGATCCAGAAGAGATCAAGAAGAAAAGTGAAGCTCTTGCTCAGGCATCCCACAAACTGGCAGAAATGATGTATGCACAATCCCAGGATGATGGCGGAGCAGCTGCTGGAGAAACCGATAGTGGCGCCACAGAAGCCGCTGATGCTGATGTCGTTGACGCTGAGTTCGAGGACGTTGACGAGAAGAAATAATGTTCAGGTCAACAGCCGCCAACCCTTTAACTGGTTGGCGGCTCTCTTTTTAAATCAGGATAGTTATTTTGTCTAAGTGTGATTATTACGAAGTTCTGGAAGTCAATCAAAACGCCAGCGGGACCGAAATCAAAAAATCCTATCGCCGCTTGGCAATTCAGCACCACCCCGATAAAAATCCCGGAGATGCCGCCGCAGAAAGTAAGTTTAAAGAACTTTCAGAGGCCTATGCGATTCTTTCCGATGCGCAAAAACGGGCAACTTACGATCAATTTGGTCATGCCGGTG
>JAOZMV010000081.1 GCA_029934095.1 Desulfuromusa sp.
GATCATAGACATCCTGAACACCACGTCTCATCGCGGAATAACATTCCTGCTGCGCTGCGGTCATTTCATCCCAACTGTGATATCGGCTGCCTGCCTCATCAATCACGCTGACAAAAACACCCTCAACAATTTCAACTGACTCCTTGGCATTAACTTTAATCATCATAGGAAACTCTCCAGTTCGGTCTATTTATCGCTTTAAAACAATGAGAAATTATTATCGACCAAATAGCATCTGTGGGACAAGGGTCATTGAAAGAATTACTCAGTATTGGCACTTATTTTAGGCTGAGAAGATTAAAATGCGGATTTTACTTGAAACTAATGACAATTTTTAGTTTAATGGTTTTTAACTTTACCCATAAGTAGTGATAACTTGATTTAAAATGATGTCTACCGCATTGACTGCAGAGCACAAAACCACGAAAGGGAGAACAGCAGATGCCATTAACTGGCGAGCTTGAACACTTACCTATCGTTGATGTGATTCAATTGATCCATTCAACCCGCAAATCGGGGACTTTGAATGTCTATAGCCGTAAAGGTGAAGGACAACTTGTATTTAATGATGGTTTTATCGTCAGCGCGACCCATTCCAGTGAAAAACTGAAAATTGGCAGCATCCTCCTCCAAGGTCATAGTATCAGCCAGGAGGATCTGGACAAAGCCCTTAATATCCAGAAACAGGCGGGGAGTGACCGTAAACCCCTGATTGCGACCCTGCTTGAAAATTGTGGGCTCTCTAAAGATGCCGCATTTAAGGGCCTTGAGACCTTGATTGAGATGACCGTGGTCGAGATGATCGGCTGGACTCGGGGCATTTTTACTCTGGATGTCGATAAGATTAATACTTCTGACAGCTACCGTTATCTGCCCAAACAGCTGCAAGATCTTACCATGAACACGCAGATGGTGCTGTTGGATGCACTGCGTATTTTTGATGAGAAGGTCCATGCTGGTGAAATTCAAATTTCTGATGAGCCACTGATCGAAAACCCGCTGGAACAGTTGGAAGATATCGGGGAATTGGAACAGGAAGAAGAGAGTGACACTGAAGAAATCCTGGTATCGGAAGATTTGCTTGGGTTGGCCGATCTGGATAAAATAGAGCGAAAAAAACCCTATATATTTAAAGGGCTGGAATCTTTTGACCCGGCTGATATTCACCGCCAGGTGATTGACGAAACGCTTCTTGATATTCCCGGCGAAGGGAAAGAACAACTCATCAATTTTCTATCCAGTATCTCAAAAACTTACCTGGGAAGTGATGACTCTGCAACGGCAGTCTCAAAGTCTCAGGCGGTCATTGTCTATACCTGCGATAAATTCCTCCAGCATGCCCTTATAACGGTCTGTAAAAAAGAGGGAATTCTGGTTTTTGTCACTGCTGACCGGCATGATCTGGATAACCTGATCGAGCGGACGTTACTTAAATATCTTGAGCCTATTCTGGTTTTCGGCAGCCCCGTAGCAGAGACCGAAGGGTTCAGTCAGAGTGCGATTGTTGATATCCGTTCACAGAAAATGGCGCAATATCCGCAAATTTCAATTATTCAGCTGGCCTCCCCTCTCGACTTCAGCTTTTCGCTGCAATCACTTAACGACGGAACGCGAGCTGTTCTGCCCGTCCCTTATTTTTCTGAACGGGAAGAAACATTTGCCGAGGATATGATTAATTTCCTCAATACGTTTCAGGTTTATATTCATGGCTGCTTTAATGAAGACCGTCGCCAGCAATTTTCAAAACTGCGCAACAGCCTGTCGGGTTTGCGCTTATTACGTAAAGCTCCTGATATTTCCTTGCAGGTGTTACAATTCATCAGCGAGATGTTTGACCGGACCCTCACCTTGATCGTCGATAAAAATGAGATGATTGCGGAACGCAGTATCGGCATCATCGCAGATAAAGGGCAAGGTTTTGCGGCACCGATGAAGTTACGAATCCCGATCCGTAAAGAATCAATCTTTCATGAGATGATCAATTCAGGAGAGAGCTTCTTCGGCAAACCGACTGACAGTACCTTTGCGGATCTTATTTATACAGAAATCGGCGCTCCAACCGATGCAACGATTCTGCTGCTACCCCTCAAAAGTAACGATCGGGTGATTACCATCACCTACGCCGACTTTGGTGACCAGCGGGCAAAACAGATTACTCTCGATTTTCTTGAATTTTTTGTCGGACAGGCGGGACTAGCAATGGAGAACGCCCTGTTCCGGAGACAACTTGATTATCCCAATAAAACAGAAGGTCTACACTAGGATAGGTTATGGATATAAAAACACTCAATCAAATTCTGGAAATTGCCTTTGCAAAGCGGGTTTCTGACGTCCATTTTGAAGTTGACAACCCCCCTTTCTTTCGTGCCCACGGACAACTTCTGCGCTCTAAATTAGCCAGCCTGAAACCCGAGGATACGGAATTTATTGCCGCTACCATCATGGAAAATAATCAACGTGACCTGCCTGCTGATTTCAGTGAGTTCGATGCTTCGTATTCATTAGCAAACAGCGGTCGATTCCGGGTCAGTATCTTCAGGCAACGGGGTCATATTGGTATTGTCATGCGGGTGATTCCACCAGAAATTGGTGATTTTGAGAAGCTGCAATTGCCAGCCGTTCTTTCAGAAATCATTAAGGCCCCTAATGGGCTGATCCTGGTCACAGGACCGACCGGAAATGGCAAATCAACAACGCTTGCTTCAATGATCAACTATATCAACGAACATTATGCGTACAATATTATTACCATTGAGGACCCGATAGAGTTCCTCTTTACATCGAGGAAAAGCTGTATTATTCAACGTGAAGTGGGCATTGATACGGCAGATTTCGGCTCTGCCCTGAAAGCTTCATTGAGAATGGATCCAGATGTTATCATGGTAGGGGAATTGCGTGATTTAGAAACAATTGATGCCTGCATCAAAGCCTCAGAAACCGGGCACCTGGTCTTTTCGACTCTGCACACTCAAAATGCAGCTTCAACAATCAATCGAATTGTTGGTCATTTTCCACCGGACTCGCAAGAAATTATCCGCCAGCGTCTTGCAGACATTCTGGTTGCAACGGTTTCTTTACGCCTGGTTGAAGATCAAACCAGCGACAAGCTTCTTCCTGTCGTTGAAGTAATGCGGACAACAACAACAATTCAGGGCTGTATCCGCGATGGCAATCTGGAGGAGATAGAGGGTCACATTGAAAAGGGAACGGCTCAATATCAGATGCAGTCAATGGATCAACACTTGATCCAGCTCTGCAACAGTGGGCTGATAACGATGCAAGAAGCTAAACGGGTTTCAACCTCAATGGACTTGGAGCGAAAACTGACCTTTGATTAATGGCGTCGCAAAAAGTTCGCCCTACTGCGTTACAGTATTTTTCAGGATCTCGGCATACAATGTATATCTTCGCCCCTGAAAAACCTCTGCGCCTTGTAGGGCAATTTTTTTGCTTAGCCATTTCTTATTCGAGCTGTTTTTCTCTCTTAATAAGAGCGACAACCCCGTTGTACATATCCTGAACACATTCAACCTCTGTCACCCCTAAACGCCTTCTATTGCTGATATCAAAAATACCACTCACACTTTCCGAATGTTCACCATCGATACCGCGTATCTGCAGTTGGTGAGCATCGGTAATTTTCTTGAAAGCAGTCATATCGGTAGCGAGTTGGGGAAGACGGATATGGACACTGGCTCGCATGGCAGTCCCCAGATTGGTTGGGCAGCTGGTCAGATAGCCGAGACGGGAATCAAACATAAAAGCAACGGATTTTTCTATTTCCTTCACCGCAGTCATCAGGCGACTGAAAACAGCTTCAATATCTCCACCTTGCTGCATTGAGATAATCCGCAATTGATCTTCTTCATTCACCCAGACCAGAAAAGTTTTCTCCCGGTTGTGAAAAATCCCCCGCCCTTCCGGCCAGTCACGATTCAATCCAGCTGCATCGAGAAAACGATCTCCCGCCTTGAACAGAAAGTGATCGGCAACCAGTTGATTTCGAACAGTTTCATCCATCCCCAACAGGGGATAATAGGTTCCTGCCAATTCACCACTCAAGTCACGTAAAGATGCCGCCACCTGAGATTCAATTAAATTGCGCTGTTCCCTGGTAATGGCTGGACCTAACGGTAAATCGGCGACATTGCGCCCCACTCTGATTCGGGTTGAAAGGATGAACTGCCCAGCAGGATCAGGGTTCGGAGCAGAAAGATGTTCCTGATTCAAATCACTTCGGTGAATGTCGTTAGCAGAAAAACCGTGATAATCAAAAATAATCGGCTCAAAAAGGGTGTCAAACAGACGGTACGATTCGGCATCGCCAGCATAGACCCCGATATTACTGTCCTGATTAACGACCCCCGAATTAATCGCCTGAGCCAGAGTAAAACCGCTCGCGGTTACCTTGTTCTGCAACTGTTCAAACAGTTGTTTCGACAAATATCGGCGCAGCAGTGAAGAACAATCGGAGTTGAATTCTGGAAAAGAGGAACTGTCCCAGGCCATGGTAGCATCTCTCTTTCTCTATCAAAGTCTTTCGTTCAGGTCAGATCCAGTGAACGCACCTGGATTATTCGGTAAGTCTAAAACCATAAACAGCTGTTGATCAGACTACTCTTCCTTTTCCTCGGCAACAGCGGTGTCTTTCGGTTCAGATGGGGTATTTTCTTTTGCTTCTCTCCCCTTCACCTTTGCTTTGTTGACAAAGTAAAGGATTGTGAGAGTGATCACCAGGGTGAGAAAAATAAACAAAATATCAGCAAAACGGAACGGTTCCATTGACTCTCCAAATAGACACTAGTGAAGTTTATCAGAATGATTCTTAAAATTATCATCGCCAGAAAACAATAGATACAAAAAAAGGATGAAGCTTTCGCTGCATCCTTTTTTACCGTTATCCCTCAGGACAACAAAAACTGAAAATCATCTTTTTATGGTTGGGGCGCCAGGGATCGAACCTGGGAATGCCGGAATCAAAATCCGGTGCCTTACCGCTTGGCGACGCCCCAATAAAACAAGGTGGACTTTTTAACAAAGAACAAATTCATCGTCAAGAAAAAAACAGAAAAGCCCGCCGCAAAAATCGCAGCAGGCTCTGGTTGATGTCTAACGCTACAGATGATCAGAGAACTGATTTAATCGCTTCGCAGAGTCTATCCATATTACTGGGAGTCATTCCGGCAACATTGATACGGCCAGAACCAACAATATAGATGGAGTACTCATCACGCAACCGGTTGACCTGATCCTTGGTCAGCCCCGAAAAACTGAACATGCCACGTTGCTCGGTGATGGAAGAGAAGTCCTGAGTCACCCCTTTTTCCTTCAGCGTTTTGACAAACAGGTGGCGCATTTCATTGATCCGGTTACGGATATCGGCAACTTCTTCGATCCACCGGGCCTTAAGTTCTTTATCACCCAGGACAATGGCCACAATCTGACCACCGTGGGAGGGAGGGTTCGAGTAATTATAGCGAATCCGCAGCTTGATTTGACTCATCACCCTGGCGGCCTGTTGAGCATCGTCGGCAACCACCGTCAATGCGCCGGTTCTTTCGCGATAAAGACCAAAGTTTTTTGAAAAGCTGGAACAGACGATCATCTGCTTGACCTTTTTGGTCAGTTCCAGCAAACCTGCCCGGTCCTCTTCTATACCGTCAGCCAAGCCCTGATAAGCAAAATCAACCAGGGGTAAGACCCCCTGCCGTGCAAGCAGCTCACCGATTTTTGCCCATTGCTCAGGAGTGGGGTCGATCCCGGTCGGATTGTGGCAGCAACCGTGCAGAAGAATGGCATCACCCCGGGGGATTTTTTTGATCGACTCGTACATGGCGTCAATATCGAGACCGTTAGTTTTGGGGTCACGATAGCTATACTTTTCACAATTGATCCCAGCCGCATCGAAGATCGTACCATGATTGGCCCAGGTCGGATCACTTAACCAGAGGCTGGAACCGGGATGGAGGACGTGCAGATAGTCGCCAACGATCCTCAATGCCCCCGTACCCCCCGGACACTGGGCAGTCACAGCGCGTTTGTCGGCAATGATCTCATGATCTTCGCCAAACATGAGTTCTTGAACCCGGGCACAGTAGGCTGGCTCACCGGTCATCGGCAGATATCCCTTGGAATCTTCCTGCTCAAGAACGCGTCTTTCCGCCTCTTTGACTGACTCAAGAACCGGTGTCTGACCGTTAGCATCTTTATAGACACCGACAGAAAGGTTGATCTTGTCAGGATTCGGATCGGCCTTGAATGTCTCAGTCAGGCCTAGAATCGGATCGGCTGGTGCGGTTTTAATATTCTTGAACATCTCAAGTTAACCTTTCATTACTTTAGAGTTGACAGACATGACCCACGATCAAGTAGAATTTTCTCTATCTTCTACATCAAGCCACACCCCTTGTCAAACCAAAACAAGGCACCCAAAAGGGCTACGATAAGAAGATTTATGAGTGTTGAACGCAGAGAAAAAGGGACAAATAATAAGTACTATTTAATTTCATGTTGCATCGTGATAGAAATTAGAATAACTTAGCACATATACATACATAAAAGGGTTAACCATGGCACCTGAAACAGACCAACCGACAGCCGATTCAAGAAAAAACCTCCGTAGC
>JAOZMV010000082.1 GCA_029934095.1 Desulfuromusa sp.
AACTTATGGTACGCCAGTGCTTCTTGTGGGGTACCGCAGGCCGGATACTCATCGACTGCAAATTTAGTCAGGTGCAAGTCACCTAATTTAGGGGAGGACATCAGTGCATTCAGAAGGCTATCGCCAAGGCCTCCGTACCCGGAATGATTATCCAGAGCAAAGATAAATTTACCATCCGCGCAGGTCTCTTCCAGCCAACCAAGATCAATTTCGTTGAGCCATGGCAAGTTGACGACCTTCAGGGAGACACCTTTTTCTTCCAGTATCTCTGCTGCGGTAAGCGCTTCATTCATCATCACGGGACCGTAAGCAAACAGAATGGCATCCTTGCCATCATTGATAACGGTGCCACGACCAAAAGAGAAACTATAATCATCCGGTAAAGCGATAGTCCTTGGTGATGGGGAAATTATCAGGCGAAGCATACAGTTCTGATCGGCCTGTTCTACACACCATCGGAGCGCCTCAGCAGTTTCGATAGCATTGCACGGTTCGAGGATCGTACAGTTGGGCAAGGCACCAAACAGAGAGATGTCACGCAGACTTTGATGGGATTTTCCCGGGCCGGCCGGGATGAGCCCTGCATAGTGACAAACATAGATAATTTTTGTTTTCTCGGTGGCATTGGTGTAGATTTGTTCATTGGCACGGGATGCCAGAAATACTCCGAATGAATTGACGATCGGCAAAAAGCCCTGCAAGGCAAGCCCGCCAGCCGCAGAGACCATATCCTGCTCGGCGATGCCGTTCTCGACGAATCTGTCAGGATAGGCTTTTTCAAATGGTCGCAGACCACAGTCGTCCGACAGATCTGCATCCAGAACTACGATATCTTTTCTTTGCTCACCAATCTTTAACAGGGCCTCACCGTAAGCGGAGACAACTTTTTCAGCAGTACTTTTCAATGTAACTTTATTTTTTTCCTTGGTCGCCATGACCTGTGTATTGATCGACTCCAAGCCCAGTTTTTCAAGCCGGCCATTGATGCGATTAATAACTTCACCATAACCGGCTTCAAAGGCGTCGTCACCTGGTGCCCCGGAATGCCAGGGATACATTCCGTCGCCTTCCTTCAGCGCCTGGGGACCTTCCATAAATGAAACACCCTTGCCTTTGATGGTGTCAGCGATCAACACTTTAGGTCGATCCTCAACCTTCTTGAGCCGGTTGAATGCGTTCTCCAGATCTTCAAAGTCGTGACCGTTACAACATTCGGCATGCCAACCGAACACTTCGAATTTTTTGGCCAGATCGCCCAGGTCGATAATATCTTTGACAGATTTATCCGTCTGAATTTTATTAAAATCGACAATGGCGATGAGATTATTGACATTTTGATAAGCAGCGGTTTGCAATGATTCCCAGATCTGACCTTCCTGGAGTTCACCATCGCCGGTCATTACCATAACGCGGCCCTTGGAACCGTTCAATTTTTTACCCAGGGCCATACCTTTGCCCTTTGATATACCCATCCCTAGAGACCCTGAATTGGCTTCCATCCCGACGATACTGACATCCGGGTGACCGTGGGTGCCATTAAGTCGCCTTAAATGCTGAAACCGCTCTTCGGAAAGCAGCCCCAGTGAATGCAAAACAGCATAGTGACCGGGCGCATCATGCCCTTTTGATGAAAAGTAGATATCGCGGTCAGGATGATCTACACCCAGTTCGGTAATATTCATTTCATGATGGTATAGATAGGTAACGATATCGAGTGAGCTGAAACTCGATCCCAGATGACCGGACCCGGCACGTTTTACCGTGGCCAGAGTATTGGCGGTACACATATCGGAGAGCAACTCCAGCCGGGCATATTTATCAATATTTGCATTCAGTACCCGCTGAAATTCAGCTTCGGTTATCAGTTTGATTTCTAACATAATTTTGTTCACTCCTAAATCTTATATGGGGCTTGGGGGATGGAAGTTAATTTCGCCTGATTTGTTTTGACCAGATGCTCGGCGAGATTCCAATCGTAATTACTGTTGACATCAAATCCTTCAAATTCCTTTGTCATAAAAGGCATCACCACATTTCCGGCAATTGTTTTTTCTTCAAAAGCGACATAGGTTCTAGCAATCTCCAGGCTGGCATTTTGCACATAGACTTCGGGCAGCGATGGGTATTGGCTGCTGTGCCAGGGTTGTTCAGCAGGCCCCATAGGTAAAAGTGGCATCATCCGATTCCCGCGGACAACCCACATCTTGCCGGGATGTTGCTGGCATTTTTCCACTGCCCGTAGTGAATCGACCCCTTCCTGCGCGAGGAACTCTTGCCATGCCCGTTGAATTGTTTCCGGCAGTCGAAACGGGCTGGTCGGGCGAAGAATGCTGAAGCAGTCATAGTCCTGCCCAGTATCGCGCAGCTGTTTAAGTGTATATTCAACCCATTCAATATCCGGAGAAGTATCTCCGGCAATTTTCTCCGGGCGAAAAAAAGGAACTTCGGCACCGTAATATCTGGCAATATCGGCATAGCGTTCCGAGTCTGTCGATACGATAACCGTCTTAAATATCTTACTCTGCAGAGCAGCCGCGATGCTGTAAGCAATCAACGGATGCCCGTCCAGAAGACGGATATTTTTGTCCGGCACGCGCTTGGAACCAGAGCGGGCCGGGATCAGCGCAATAACCGTATTTTGCTTCTCAGGCATAGATATACCCACTGCTTATATGAAGGAGAAAAATCTATAATAATTCCGGGTCTATATTCATAAAAATAGCTCTTATATCTGAATAGACATCCAGAGCTTCCGTGCCGGGCTCCCGCGATCCATTGCCGGACTGTTTCAGACCGCCAAAAGGCATATGCGGTTCACTGCCATAGGTTCCGGCATTGACCACTGCGACGCCGGCCTGAACTTTCTGTGTAAATTCGGTAGCACGGTGGATGCTGCGGGTATGAATGCACGATGTCAGTCCGTATGGAGAATCATTGGCCATCTGCAGCGCTGCTTCAAAATCCTTAACTCGGTACAGACATGCAATGGGGCCGAAAAGTTCCGTGATCGAAATCTGGCTGTGAGGATCGGCATTCTCTATCAGAGTCGGTGCCATGTAGAAGCCTCCGACATGGGAATCATCCGTCAGTCGCTCACCACCGACTAAAATAGTTGCACCCTCGCCCCTGGACTGCTCAATGGCAGACAGCATGTTGTTCAGCTGCTTTTCATTGATTACCGGTCCGAAGTCATCATCATTAGCCGGACCGAGTGTGAGCTTGCGGGTACCTTCCAGCAGCAGGTCACGAAATTTATCATAAACGCTGTCAAAAATTATAATACGACTGGCCGCCGCACAACGCTGTCCGGCGTTACTGAATGCAGAGAGAAGTACCCACTTAGCTGCATTTTCCAGATCCGCATCATCACAGACCACCAACGGATTTTTGCCACCCAGTTCCAGAGATACTTTTGCCAGTCTCTGGCCAGCGACAGCTGCAATCTGACGACCCACTGCCGTGGAACCCGTGAAGCTGACGACATCCACACCCGGATCAGCGACCAGAGGGCCACCTGCTTCCTGTCCATAGCCCTGGACAATGTTCAGGACGCCTGGAGGCAGACCGGCTTCGTGAGCAATCTTACCGAAATACCAGGCTGTTGCCGGTGTATCTTCGGCAGCTTTGAGTACCGCCGCGTTACCACACAGCAAAGCTGGAAATACTTTCCAAGCCACATTGGCAATGGGTGTGTTGGCGGCAATAATCAGTCCGGCAACACCCAGCGGCTGACGAACAGTCGTGTTGTATTTGTTGGCCACCGCACTGGTGGTGGTACGACCGTAAAATCGTCGCCCTTCACCGGCCATAAACTCCCCCTGGGCGATGGCACCACCCACTTCACCAAGAGCGGCGTTAACAGACATCCCGGTTTCAGCAGCGACAATGGTCGCAAGCTCCTCCCGGTTGGTGCGCATAGCTAAAGTGATATCGTGCAGGATGTCACCACGCTGGACAGGCGTCATATTCGCCCAGGACGGCTGAGCTTTTCTGGCAGCCTGAATGGCTATGGATACGTCGTTTTCATTTGAGCGGACAACCTGACATAGTTTCTGACCGTTGTGCGGAGACAATTTATCAAAGGTTTGCCCCGAAACTGCAGCACACTCTTCACCGTTGATCCAGTTGGGGATTATGTCAGAAATGTTTTTCAGATTCATTTCAGCTCCTCTTGATTATTTTATTCATGAATTGTTTTCATTCAAGGGATGACGCAAGACTAAATTTAAAATCGGCAGGATTCCTTAAATGCAGCATTTGTCATTCGAAATTAATGTCATTTCAAATCACCAGGCCGTGAAACCTCCGTCAACCAGGAGTTCAGTCCCGGTTACATAGACTGATGCCGGTGATGCCAGGAAAAGTAACGGTCCATGAAGATCTTCAGCTGTAGCCATTCGGCCCATAGGAACACGATCACAAAATTTGCGTTTAAATTCCTCGTCCTGCCCCCCCAATACACCACCGGGAGAAAGAGTATTTACTCGCACCCCATGAGGGGCCCAATGCGTGGACAGGTATCGGGTCAGATTGACCACCGCAGCCTTGGAAGCACCGTAAGCTGGCGGCTTGAGAAAACCCTGGATGTGATCGTAAAAATGTTCATCAGGCGAAACACCGGCATAGAGTGACCCGATGTTGATAATCGATCCACGACCAGCCTCAGCCATACGGCTGCCAAAGACCTGGGCAACCAGAAAAAGACCTAAGGTATTAACCTCAAAGATTTCCCGGTTCTCTTCAAATGGGATATCTTCCAGCCGGTACCCTTTACCCGAGTTGGCTGGCGGCCGATCGATCCCGGCATTGTTCACCAGGATGCCGGGAGTCCCGAAAGAGGCGATACATTGACTGCATACATCTTCCAGCGACTGACGATCTCTGACGTCTGTGTGGGCCAGTTTTAAGCGGGCTTCATCAAAGCGTGCCTGAAGTTTGCTGAACTCATCCGAGACCTTCGCACCCTCTAGATCGAGCGCGAAAACCGAAGCTCCGGCATCAAGCAGGGCTTCAATCCAGATCGACCCTAACTTGCCCAGGGCACCCGTTACCACGGCAACTTCATTCTTTAAACTGAACAAGTTATTCACGATGACGAGGTTGCCTTATGTTCGGAACCATTCAAAGCTTCAAAGGTGATGTCATCATCTTGTTTCATTGCTTCACGGGTTACACGCCCGATAATTTTATCAATTTCATATGGCGGCAGTGCGTCTCCCGGTGATTTGATGGCGATATCTTCACGTTGGATTGTATAGTTGGCCGGCAAATCGCGTGCGACTACAAGCTTTTTACCCATCTTTATGAGAGGAGCCACTTCGCTAGGATAAGGCTGCTTGATACCGTTGCCGATGGCAACCTTGACCCGCTCCAAATCACGAACCATTTTACGGAACCCTGTAGGCTCAAGTGAAAAGGCGTGATCTGTACCTTTCAGAGTGTGGTTCAGGGTAAAATGTTTTTCGACCAATCTTGCTCCCAGCATGTAAGCCGCCAGCGGCATAGCAATCCCGTTGTCATGTGAAGATAAACCTATAGTGATATTGGGGAACCTTTCACGATAGGTGTTGATAACCGACAAATTCAGTTCATCGAATTCAGCCGGATACCCTGCCGTGCACTGCAAGATACAGAGTTGCTGGTTAATCGGCATAATGGCATCATAAGCACGATTGACATCTTCCATAGTGCCACCACCGGTGCTGACGATCATCGGCTTTTGAAATTTAGCGACATAGGTGAGCAGTGGAATATTTTTCAGATCTCCAGAAGCCATTTTGAAGGCTGGCATATCAAGGTTTTCCAGGAAATCTGCACTGGAGAAATCAAAGGCTGTGGCAAGCATGGTAATGCCGATCTCAGCGGCGTAAGCCTTCAGTTCCTTAAATTCTACCTCGCCGAACTCTAGAAATTCACGGTGTTCCCCGTAGGTCGCACCGTAGCTGTTGGGGTTATCATAGGACTTGTTATATCCTGCAGTGGTAAACAGTTCACGATTGTTGCGTTTCTGAAGTTTTACAGCATCTGCTCCACATTCTTTTGCTACTTTGAACATTTCTCTTGCAATATCAAGTTCCCCTTGATGGTTATGTCCGATTTCAGCAATGACATAGCATTTACCATCATCCTGGATGGTTTTGCCATCGATTGTAAGTTTGCGCATTTTTGCCTCCTTAAGGCCGTTTCTATTTTTGATGTGAAAGTTTTTATTTGTCCCATAAATTAGGGACCTAAGCTACTAAATATTTCCTGTCATGGTCAAGCAAAAGCAGTCCGCAAATTCAACTCTCAAGTGCAACAGATGGGTTGATTCCAAGATATTCACTAGTGCCTTGACTGTACATTCTATCTGCTCGCTCTCCCGTTAAAAGCCTGAGCAAATTTATGTCGTTACCGTCGTCATCATCGGTTTCAGGTCGGCAAAAGTTTTCAGAATATAATCGATCTGCTCGGAGGTATGGGCGGCACTGATACTGCAACGCAACAAGGACAACCCTGCCGGGGCAGCGGGAGGGAACACCAGGTTGACGTAGATACCTTTGACCAATATTGCTTTCCAGGCAAAAAGAGCACTCTCTTTAGTTGGGACGCGGATCGCAAC
>JAOZMV010000083.1 GCA_029934095.1 Desulfuromusa sp.
TGAAATCAAAGCCATCAGCGCACCAATATAGAAAACCAGAGGGGGAGAATTGAGCCAGATCAGCCCGAAAACCACCGGAAGACATACGGCGGCAATATGGTTGATGGTAAAACTGACTCCGGCAGTTGAAGCGATATCTTCCGGAGCTGCAATCTTCTGAAAATAGGTTTTCAAGCTGATTGACAGGGCGAAAAAGAGGTGGTCGAGGATATAGAGACCCGCTCCAATCCAAGCGGTTTCCACCAGAGCATAGCCGACAAAGACAATGATCAGACCGGTATATTCCAGCAACAAAGCATTTCTTTCACCAAACCGGGCAATCAGCCGGCCAATTTTACGGGCAAACAATACGTTGAACGATGCATTGACCAGAAACAGTAGTGCGATATTACTGACCGAATAACCAAATTTTTCCACCATCAGAAAACCGGCAAACACCATAAATATCTGCCGCCGGGCTCCCGACATAAAAACCAACGCATAATAGAGCCAATAGCGACTGCGCAACACCATGTGCTTGTGCTGAACGGTATGCTGTGGAAATTGAGGGAAGAGTACCCACACGATCAATGCTATCGCCATCGTCATTCCACCAAATCCGAGATAGAGCCAGCGATAGTCAAGATCCAGCAGATTGGTTCCCACCCAGATCAGGACAAAAACGATGATAGCGGCCAGGGAACCAACGGCAATCAAGCGACCAAAAATCTCTGCTGCCTGTCCTTTGGGAATCCATTGCTGGGTTAAAGATGTCTGTATCGTTTCATAATAATGAAATCCGATCGACATCAACACCGTTGTCAGGTAAAGCCCGACAACACTCGGAAAAAAACCCGTCAGAGCTGTCCCCAAACCAAGCAGCAGCAACGAAATTATTGCCAGAGACTGTTCCCGCACGATAAGCAGCAGAAACACAACCCCAAAAGCGAGAAATCCGGGAACCTCCCGCAACGATTGGAGAATCCCCATTTCCCGCCCGGTAAAGGCAGCTCGCTCAATGGCAAAGTTATTCAGCAGTGCCTGCCAGGCGGCAAAACTCAACGGCACCGCGAAAGCCATAAGGAACAGCAGCAGTTCCGGACGCTGCCAGGACTTTTGTGATGGTGACATAAATATTAACCTTCAATAACTGAGTTAGACATTACAACATTGGCCAAGATTATTTAAGCCGGCACCTTGTTGTATTAATTCAGAAAAAGCGATTGCAGCGGGAGAAGCAGTCCGTTCACATAATCGAACCAACCATAACTGCCGCTCAATTGCCAATCCTTCAATATCAATTTTAAACAGTTCACCATGGCGCAGATTATTCTGAATAGAGAGGTCAGAAACAAAAGCACAACCGGATCCGGCCGCAACAGCCCGGCGTACTGCTTCATTGCTACCCAGACGGGCAGTGACATTGAATAATTCCGGATCAATCCCCGCTGATAAAAATGCTTTTTGCAGAGCCTGGTATGTTCCGGAGCCCTCTTCTCTGACAATAAACCTTTCTTGCTGCAAATCGTTTATGCTGATGGAAGGACTTCCCTTCAGAGGATGGTCAGGGCCGACAATCATAACCAAATGGTCTTTCAAAAGAGGCTCATAGCTGTAGATGTCATCCTCGGCAGCGCGTCCACCGACAATTCCCAACTCCACTTGCCCAGACTTCAATTCAGCAAGAACCTCGCTGCTGTCTCCAATCCTCATGTTGAGTGATATTCCGGGAAACCGGTGTTGTAAAACCGGCAACAAACAAGGGATTAAATAATTGGCCGGGATATTACTGGCTCCCAGATTGAGAGTCGCTTTTTCCAATCCATGTAAACCGGCCATCGCCTGAATCAATACATCCCGCTCCGCCAACACCCGCCGTGCATGTTGCAGAAAAACTTCTCCCCCGGCAGTAAGAAAAATCCCCTTACTGGTTCGATCCAGCAGCCTGGTATCGGTCTCCTGTTCCAGGGCAGCAATATGTTGACTGACCGTTGACTGGGTCAAGGAGCTCGCTTCTGCCCCGCGCGAAAAACTTCTTGTTTCAGCGACGGCAATAAAAAGTTCGAGTTGCCGAAATGTCATCAACATATCTCCATTTACTTTTTCAATAGCACCAATCTGTTTATATCAAAAACAGAACGGAACAGACCCTGTAGAGCGGCTTGATTCTAATCTACTCTTATCCCAAACCGTCTGACGCGGCTGGCATTCAGTTTACTCTCGCTGCCAATAATTTTAAGAGCTTCAGCGGCCTTTTCATAGATCAGCTCCTGATATTTAGTTGTCCCCCCTAAACGGTGAAAATTCAGGCAGAGATCGACATATTGCGATAATTTCTGCCCTTTTTGAGATTTGAACAGCTCCACATATTTTTCAACAGCTGCCTGCGACAAGTGGACTTCCTCCTCATCGCTGCAACTGTCACAGGCAAGTAACTGATCGCAGATCTCCCGAAGCGAAAGTTTTGCCCTGAGAGATTCATATTTTTCTCTAAACCTGGTAATCACTTCACTATCTTTGATTTCTCCGGGCAAAGCAGAAGTATCAAGGTTGAAAAGCTCTGCGTCCCCTTGGCGTTTATCGATATACAAGCCGATGATTTTTGTGGCTAACGGCTCCTTGCCAAGATACCTGAGCAGACGCACCGTACCATCAAGGTTAACCGGACTGATATATTTGGCATTATGTTTAAAGCTGGCAGAGAGGCAAGAGATAACCTCCTGGTCATCAGCATCAAAAGATTCGTTGAATTTCTTCCAGGCCTCTTTAAATGAATTTTCAGAGTATGCCGCAAGAACCTTCTCATTCAACACCGCAGCTTCTTCGAGAAAACGCACTTCATCGACGTAGCCGTTTTCAACCAGTCGAGCAATCTGCTGATCAAATTCATCAACTGCATAATTATCATAATTACGTAATATCGAACACCAGATCTGCTGTTGGGTTGAGAGGACTATCTCATCGTCCAGATCACCGAACGCACTATTTCGACTGCTGACAAAATTATAATCAGGGGTATCATTCCCTTGACCATAATAGCACCAGGTGAGCAGAGTTACGGTGCGCAAAGCCTGAGACAAAACCGGATCTTCATAACTCTTCAGGAGTGGTACCAGCAAGGCCGATAATTTTTCGATCTTTTTTATAATCCGGATATTATTAATACCCAGTTTGATAATATGCTCCCCTAACTGTTGCTCGATCTTGTTGCCAGTCAACACAATTTCAACGCAATCCTCTGCTGTCGGAGCAAACCTCAGCTCGGTGTCGATAACTTTTTCGCGAAGTTTAATGTAATCGACGGAAGAACCTTCACTCAGACTTTCATCATTCAGAATCAGGACAACCTTGCACTTTTTCTGTTCTTTTAACTGGGTAATCAACCCTAAAATATCCTGTGCCTCAATATTGTGACCTTTTCTTTCAAAATCATCGATACAGATGATAGTTTTCTCCAGAGAGAGAAAAGAGAGAGACTCGATCATGGAATGGTAGTGGATCATTGTTGGATTGGATGGGATGATAGAGAAAGACCGTTTTCCCAAGGTTTTGAGTAATTCAGCGGTACTGGCTTTAAAACTTTCCACCGTCGGTCTGCGACCGATTGATTTCTCATCCACCATATTTTCAAAAATCGAAAACTTTAAATCTTCCAGGGAATTAATTCCAAAAAGAGAGACATAAGAGTATTTTTTCAGAGCAATCTTTTTCTGATTTTTTGCATTGGCCAGGTATTTGTTCCAGGCGTAAGTTTTACCAACTCCCCAGGCCCCTTTAATCGACATCACTTCTGGCGCTTCGCTCGCCAGAAACCGACCAATCTGATTTTCTATAATTCCAATCGACATAACACCCCATTTCCACGACCTGTTCACACCTGCCAGCCAGACTCCGTCACATCTTCTCCAGCAGATCAACCATCTGTGCTCGAAACTTTCCGGCACCGCCGTTGGCGGGATGCCGAACCTTGTTCGCTGCAATTTCGAGCGATTGCAGTTGTTGTGCTGATTTTTCGCCGATAGCAACAACCTGTTTGAACTGACCCAGTTCCAGCAATTGCAGCAACATCTGATGCCCAACCGCAAGTTCCTCATCTTTAGGGGTA
The DNA here is from genome assembly GCA_029934095.1 of Desulfuromusa sp. Classification (GTDB taxonomy): domain Bacteria; phylum Desulfobacterota; class Desulfuromonadia; order Desulfuromonadales; family Geopsychrobacteraceae; genus Desulfuromusa. Next base: position 4,085 of record JAOZMV010000083.1, read on the forward strand.
CGGTTACTGAGCAATCCCTTATCCGGATGGTAAGGGTGCCAGGGGAAGGCATTCCACAAGATGACCCGCCGGGGATCTATCCCCTGATCAGCCAGAAATCCCCAGACAATCGTTGCTGTTGGCTCTGTGAAGCCCAGAGGTTTCAGATCCTCCCGGCTGGTTCGTTGTGGTGAAAGATTTTGAAAAACCATCTCCGGATATAAATTTTTATGCCCTAAACCACCCAACAAAAGCCGCTCGGAAGTCATCGGGATGCCGCTGAAATGTCCCCCCTGATAACCGATCGCCTCGGCACAGAGAAGAATGTCGGCAACCCCGATCCGTTCCCGCAGGTAATGGAGCAATTGCCGCCTGCGTATTTCTGCCCCCCGGTCATCCCGATCATGTTCCAGGTCCACATCTCCCCAGGGGTTGAAAACCGCGGCCCCCCGATAGTGGCTGAGAGAAGCAACAAACGATTCAGGCATCATGAATTTCCTGAACCAGAATAAAAGGCTGAACAATCAGCATCTGAAACCGGTTATCCGGTTCTTGTTCCCAACTTTCCAGCTGTTCTACCGTCGGTTTAACCAACTGATTTTCGGCAATCCAGGTCTCAACCCGGGCTTTATCATCATCAGCAACCGCCACTGCAACCTCAATCAGATCAAGTTCAGCAGCAACAATAATAATCGCGTCCCGCTGCAGATGAATCTTCAATTCGCGCCAGTTGACTTCGGCCAGATCACGCTTAAAACTTTCAACCATTCCGGACATATAGTTCCTTTTTAAAGGTGGAGCCGATACTAATCCTTCTTCTTCTCCAGACGGACAATAACTTTAGCTGCTGCCTGGTTTGCCGCATGGACGCAATCGTTCAATCCGACCCCATAAAAAGCATTCCCGGTCAAAATCAAATCAGGAGAATCCTGGAGTGAACCTTCCAGCTCCTGCAACCGCTGTGCATGTCCGCGGGTATATTGCGGGATAGCATGGTAATGGCGAAATATTTTCACAAATTCAGGTTCACAATCGATCCCCATGATTTTTTTCAAGTCATTCATCGTCCGAGCTTTTACTTCATCTTCGGAGAAATCAATCGCTACAGAATTAGCAGCACCACCCATCATTGAGCGCAACAGAACCTTTCCTTCCGGAGCACGATGAGAGAAGATACTGGAATCCCAGAGAGTTCCCAAAGTATCACACCCTTCAGCCTTGGGAATCAGATAGCCAAACCCATTCAAATCAAAATCAATCCGATCTCGCTGATAACCGAAACAGATCACATTCATGGTTGCATAAGGAATCTGTCGGAGGATTGTGGAACTCTTGTCATTCAATTCATCCAGCATCTTGGCAACTGCATAGGCTGGCGCAGCAGTGACAACCATCTCCACTTCATGCTGTTGCCCATCCTCCAGATGGAGGATAAAACCACCCTGTTTCTGCTCAATCTGAACAACATCATTACCGGTCAATACCTGCCCGGAAAGAGCGCTGGCAATCCCATCGGTCAACTCCTGAATACCACCGTTAAAGGAGGTCAACACACCGCCCGGACCAGCGGCACTGGCGACAGCCTTCCCTGCTTTGACCTCAGCACGTTTCTTTTTAGCTAATCTGAGCATCGCCTTGATCAAACCACCATATTCCTGTTCCAGCTCATAGATTCGCGGGAAACAACTTTTCAGACTCATCGTTTCCGGGTCTCCAGCAAATATTCCTGAGACCATTGGAGAAATCAGTTTATCAAGAGCTTCACCACCTAAGCGCCGACGACCGAACTCGGCCAGAGTTTCATCTCCCCCAGCCTGGCGCTTTGGAATCACCATTTCACCAGCAAGACGAAACTTACCAGGCCAGGAAATCAATTTTGATTTGAGAAAAGCGGGCCCATTTTCCGGCATCTGATGCAAAACCTGTTCAGAATAGATAAATCTCTTGCGGGCATTATCGTCAGAACGCAGCAATTGTTGATCAATCTGCAACTGTTTACACAGGTCAAGGGTCATCGGTTTATTATCGAGAAACCCGTTTGGCCCCCACTCACAAAGGAATCCATCTTCTTTGATCGAAAGAATTTTACCACCGGTTCGTGGCTCTTTTTCCAGCACTAATGTTTCAACATCAAGTTCAGCTTGTTTTGCCTGCTGTTCAATAGCATAGGCAGTTGCCAGTCCGGAGATTCCTGCGCCGATGATAGCAATACGGGTCATAGTGACTCCTGAAAAAAAGAAAAGGGGGGATAAATTGACCTGGCATCCTAGCTTGTCATTCTAAGGAGGTCAAGCTGGCAACATGCCATATTTTTTCTCAAAATGTCTTCTTGACGCTGCTCAAAACGGCTCCTATAGTAGCATGTTGAACATTCTAAAAAACAGGAGCAAGGACATGGCAGAAGACTATTATTCAGTATTAGGCGTGGAACGAAATGATGATGCCAAAAAAATAAAAAAAGCCTATCGCAAACTGGCACAGAAGTATCATCCTGATAAAAATCCGGATAACAAGGAAGCTGAAGAAAAATTCA
>JAOZMV010000084.1 GCA_029934095.1 Desulfuromusa sp.
CAGACCAGAGGTCAGCTCCCTGAAATTATTATGGAAAATTTACTCCAACAATTTATGGAATTTCTTCCTGACGGGGGCACCTATCTCCTGATTTTGTTTTTGATTGCCTTTGCTGAGTCAATCCCGATGATTGGCCTGCTCGTTCCGGGAAGCACTCTGATCGTTTTTGCCGGTTTTCTGATTTTAAAGGGAAAATGCTCGTTAACCTTGCTGATCATAGTGACAACGGGCGGAGCATTATTGGGAGATCTATTCAGCTTCTGGCTGGGATTTTATTATGGAGCAAAACTTTTAAAACTCCGCAGTTTTCAGAAACATCACCAACTGGTTAAACGTGCCGAACGTTTTTTTGTTGAACACGGGGGTAAAAGTATCTTTTTTGCCAGATTTCTCGGCCCCATTCGCGGCATTACACCATTTATCGCCGGACTGGCGGGGATGCCGAAACGACCATTTTGTGGTTACGCACTGGTCAGTGCTATCCTGTGGGGAATCTGTTATCCGGGGATAGGTTACCTAGGGGGACAAAGTTGGCAACAGGCTCAGAGCTTATCAGTTAAATTCGGGTTGATTATTGGCATCATTTTACTGGCAACTATTCTACATCAATGGATCAAGCGCACCTTCAAATCATCTGACAATTCCTAGGAGTCTGTCTGACTTTGCGGATCGTAACGAGAAATCGACTGGTCGAGGGCAGATTTTCGTAGATTTGAGAGCGAATAGCACCGCTATTTGTCGAAAATATACGGGAATATGAACTGATCAGACGGGTTCGCAGTAGATTCTTGTAATGTCCGACAGGCTCCTAGGAGACAGACAGTCTCCTAGAACAAATATTCCAGGCCCGTTGTTAAAGCATAAGAATGCCAAGTGACTTTATTTAAACGGGTCTTTCCAACCGTCCCGTCATCAAAATAGGTTCTATCGGTACCATTATTGGTCTTCCAACGTTGGATATTCCCTTTTAATAACCATGACCACTTCTCATCGATCAAATATCGTCCCTTGAAATTCCAAACGACACCGGTCCCGTTGGCATCATGTTCAAAACTAACCGGATGATCAAAATCAGAGCGTAAATTCCAATCGGCCTGGGCAAAATAATCGACCCAATGATATTCAATGCCAGCTGTCATCTTAAACTTTTCACTCACCTGATAATCAGTATTGAGTCCCAACCAAGGGCCGTACCAATAAGCGGTATAAGTACTATCCAAACCTGAAATCTTACCGACAGGAGGCGGTAACCCTGCAGTTGGAAAGTACTGCTGACGCGTAATACTGTCAGAAATCACCTGCTCCCCATCGGACATTTTCAAAGCTTGCATATTGAAAGCATATCCAATCAGTGGCGTCACAGATAGTCCTGGAGCTTTTTTCAATTCAAAAATTGGACCGAAAGCAGCAGAGAAATCAGCTGTCATACCGTGATCCGCATCACTCACCGACCGAGACCATTCATGGGTCCGTCCATCCCTGGCATAATCAGAATCCTGAGCATCACCACTATAGATTTTACCCAACGAGATAGTAGCGATAAGCAGTGAATTTCTTCTTAAAAATGGCAGTTCCCCTAATTCAAGCCAACCTGTCCCCTGTAATTGCAAAATATGCAGGTTGTCCCATGTCAGTTCCGAAAGGATATCAGGGCTACCGCCATCGGATTCGTTAGAGATACTCCAATCTAGCTTATCGGAACGATAGCCAACACCCAGATCCAAACCTGCGGACTCAATAGGGAGTAGATCAAAAGCCCGAGCTGAAACAGGTGTCAGGAAAGAGAGGATAAGAGCAGTAAGAAGTGTGAAGAGGTTGCGGCACATGCAAATACCCAAAGAGGTCAGGCAACAAAGTAGAAAGGCCACTCCATACACGGAATGGCCTTTCTATTAGATAACAATGTTCAGACTAAATATCACAACGCTTGTAAACAGCGTCAAACTCACCTAATTCATCAAATTGCAGGTAGTCATAAACTTCCTCTTTGAATGGGGCGATTTTCTCCTTATAAAGGGCCAGATACTCTGCGGGGGTTGGCAATTTACCTTTCAGTGCAGTAACAGCACCTAGCTCAGCGCTACCAAGGTAAACCTGCGCGCCATTACCGATCCGATCATCAAAGTTACGCGTTGAGGTGGAGAACATATTCACCCCATCGGGAACCCGTGCCTGGTTCCCCATACACAGAGAACAACCCGGGGTCTCAATCCGCGCACCGACCTGATTGAAGATAGCAAAATAGGATTCGCTCTTCAGCTTGGATTGATCCATCCGCGTTGGTGGACAGATCCAGATACGGTCTTCAGGATTAAACTTGTGACCTTCCCAGATTTTAGCAGCAGCACGAAAATGACCGATGTTAGTCATACAGGAACCGATAAAGATATCCTTAATCTCGGTACCTTGAATTTCAGACAGCACCTTGACATCGTCAGGATCATTCGGGCAAGCCAGAATCGGCTCAGTAATTTCTGCAAGATCAATCTCAATAACTGCTGCGTATTCGGCATTAGCATCAGCTTCGAGCAATTTAGGATCTTTCAGCCAGTCCTTGACTGCATCGATACGATTCTGCAGTGTTTGTGGATCCTGATATCCATCTGCAATCATACTTTCCATCAGAGCAATATTTGAACGCAGATAGGTACAGACACTCGCTTCAGAAAGCTTGATACAACCGGCAGCAGCAGAACGCTCAGCAGCGGCATCAGTCAGTTCAAAAGCTTGCTCAACGGAAAGATTTGGTAAACCTTCCATCTCCAGAATCTTACCATTAAAGATATTGATTTTGTTCTTTTTAGGCACTGTCATCAAGCCCTGTTTGATAGCCCACAAAGGGATCGCATTAACGGCATCGCGCAAGGTGATTCCCTCATTCAGCTCACCTTTAAAACGGACCAGAACTGACTCAGGCATATCCAATGGCATAAAACCAAGAGCCCCGGCAAAAGCAATCAAGCCGGAACCAGCAGGGAAACTGATACCAATCGGGAAACGGGTGTGTGAATCACCACCGGTACCAACGGTATCTGGAACCAACAGACGGTTCAACCAACTATGGATAACACCATCACCTGGATTCAACGGGACACCAGCGCGATCAGATATAAATTTGGGCAGGGTATTGTGCATCTTTACATCAGCAGGCTTGGGATAAGCGGCGGTATGACAGAAAGATTGCATAAACATTGGTGATTTAAATTTAAGGCAGGCCAGCTCTTTGATCTCATCAGCAGTCATCGGACCGGTCGTATCCTGGGAACCAACGGTCGTCATCAGTGGTTCACAAGCAGAACCGGGAAGAACACCGTCAACGCCACAGGCACGACCAACCATTTTTTGTGCTTGCGTGTAACCTTGATCAGCTTTCGGAGTTGGATTGTCAGCTGCGGCAAAGATATCTGGTTCAGCCACGCCTTTAGCTGCACAGGCCAGAGTCGTCACCGAACGACCAATAATCAGAGGAATCCGACCACCGGCACGGAACTCATCAACAACAGTATCGGGCTTGATTTCAAAAGTAGAAATAACTTCACCCGCTTCGTTAGTCACTTCACCTTTAGCGGTATTGATAGTGATAACATCACCCATGTTCATTTTAGAAACATCCATCTTCAACGGCAAGGCACCAGAATCCTGAGCCGTATTGAAGAAGATTGGAGCAATGACACTACCGATGATGATACCACCACGGCGCTTGTTGGGTACCGCCGGGATATCATTACCAATACACCAGAGAACACTGTTACAAGCCGACTTACGCGAAGAACCGGTACCAACCACATCACCAACAAAAGCAACTTGATGTCCGGCCTCACGCCACTTGGCAATTTCCTCGATACCACCGGGAAAACGGGTTTTACCCATAGCCAATGTGTGCAGTGGGATATCAGGACGACTCCAGGCATCACCTGCCGGGGAGAAATCATCGGTATTGATCTCACCTTCAACTTTAAATACTTTAACAGTAATGGTCTCAGCCAGTTCAGGTTTAGAGGTAAACCACTCGGCCTGAGCCCAGCTATCAACGACTTTTTGTGCAGCAGCATTGTCTTTAGCTAAAGTAACAACTTGCTCCGCTGCATCATAGACGTAGGTCATAGATGACAGAGCTTTTGCCGCCTCGTCAGCAAGGGCAGCATCACTCAGTGCAGAAATCAGACATTGGACGTTATAACCACCAATCATCGTACCAAGAATCTGTACTGCTTTAACTTTGTCGATCAATGGGGAGGACTTGGTTCCAGCAACAATTTCTGCCAGAAAAGCCGCCTTGACTTCAGCAGCCGGATCAACCCCGGGGGAAATCCGCTCAGTCAGCAGATTAAGTAAAAACTCTTCTTTGCCTGCGGGAGGATTCTGCAGCAGTTCGCAAACTCCGGTGGTCTGTTCAGGAGTTAAAGGTAAGGCTGGAATCCCTTGAGCATTCCGTTCTTCTTCTAGTTTAAGATAAGCTTCGATCATCTCGCTCCTCCAAGTATCAGTTTCGCAGCATCAGCTGCACGATAGACTATTTATCTACGATTCCTGCCCGCAGACAAAGACATGATAGAGTAATAAATATTGCATACTGTATACGATTTAACGCTGTTTTGTCAATCAACAGATCATCTCAATTATTGATCTTACCCTGTTCTTTCAGTATTTATTTCTTTAAAACAAATTGGTAAACGCCAGGCCAGTGCGTGACTTATTATGTCACACTAGTGAGATACATTGAAGTCAGCCGCAAAACCACTAATTTCGAAGTCTGGAGACCGTATGTTTGAATTATTGCTACTCGCAACTATCGTCCTCATTGTGCTCAGTCAGCTACTACCAAAAATAGACTAAAAAAACCCTGTCAACGTGAGTCGACAGGGCCAGAAGAATCAAATTTTGAAGGAATCCTATAGTACTTTCAGTAATTCAACATCAAAAACCAATGTTGAGTTTGGTGGAATCATGGGTGGTGCCCCACGCTCTCCATAAGCCAGATCAGCAGGAATGACCAGGTGCCATTTTGCACCCTCTTTCATCAACTGCAAAGCTTCAGTCCAGCCTGCAATAACACCATTAACCGGAAAGCTGGCAGGCTCTCCACGTTTGTACGAACTGTCAAACTCAGTCCCATCAATCAAAGTGCCTCGATAATGGACCTCAACCTTGGCAGCAGCGGCTGGCATTGCACCGGTCCCCGCTTGAAGTACTTTATACTGCAGTCCACTGGCCAGGGTAACAACCCCTTCCTGCTTCCCATTGTTTATCAGGTATTCCTCACTTTTAACAGCTGCTGACGCCATGTCGGCCATCTGCTTCATTTGCATTTCCTGTTGAAAAGCAGTGAGAACCTGAGCCATCTCTTCATCACTGAGAACTGTTTTCTCACCTTTCAACACTGCTGTTAAGCCAGCAGCAAGCTGATCTGCATCGATATCCATCTTCTGTTGTTTCATATTGGTACCAATATTCATGCCGATGGCATAACCAAGTTTTTCCTGTTTGGTTTTTAATTGATCCTCAGCAGATACTGGAGCAGTCATAAAAACCGACAACAGTATTAAAATAAAAATTCTTTTCAATTTTATCTCCATAATTTTTGACAGAAAAAGCAAAATAAGCCCCGGTCGTTAAAACAACCGGGGCCTGAAAATATAACATTTACATTATTTGATAATTAAACCGTCCAGGTATGACCTTCTTGCATGATCTGATCCATAGTACGACCACGTTTTACCTTAACGGCATCAACCTGCTCATAAATCATATCATCGTAGGTTTTCTTTCGATCATCAGCAAAAATAACTCCAAATGCCAATGGCAGATCAATGTCAGGACGCATTCCCGCCAGAAGTATACCCATTTCAGCATTTTTCTCATCGTGAACCAGGATATCAGCTTCATCAACTTTATTAACTCTGGCAGACTTGATAGCGAAACCATCTTGAACCAGGCAATATTGTTGATCAACGCCATAAATCATTTTCTCGCCATGACGTAAAATAATGTGAAAATCTGCGCCATGTTCCTTGCTGACAAGTTTTTCATGTGCACCGTCATTGTAAATAACGCAGTTGGCATAAATCTCCATAAAACTCAGGCCCTTATGTAAAGCCCCACGCACGCAGATTTCTTCATTCAACTTCATATTTCTATCGATTCCACGCGCAACAAAGGTTCCACCCAAGCTGAGAGCAACCTTTGCAGGAGCCATGGGGTAGTCAATAACACCATAAGGGCTGGTCTTGGAAACCTGTCCCATTTCAGACGTTGGTGAATATTGCCCCTTAGTCAGGCCATAGATTTTATTATTTATCAAAACATAGTTAAGATTAACGTTACGGCGAATCACATGGATAAAGTGGTTACCACCAATCGCAGTGGAGTCTCCATCACCAGAGATAACCCAAACATCCAAGTCTCTATTAGCCACTTTGAGACCGGCTGCAATCGGTGCAGCACGACCGTGAATCGTATGGAAACCATAGGTTTCCATGTAGTAAGGAAAGCGGCTGGAACAACCGATACCAGAAACAATTGCGACCTCATCACGTGGCTTACCAGCAGCAACCATGCCGCTACGTACAGCATTCATAATGGCAA
>JAOZMV010000085.1 GCA_029934095.1 Desulfuromusa sp.
ACCTGACTTTTAAATTGTTTTGCCTCGGGAACATGTGCTTCTTGATCAAAGTAGCTTCCGGACATTTGACTGTATGCTATCAAGCCACCATTCAATATCGATATGTTGTCATGTCCCATGGCTTTGAAAGTCCAATAGATGCGGGTTGCTACAGCCATATCGCTGGCACCTGCTCCCACCGGAGCCAGGATGACATGGGTGCTGTTGTCGATGCCCAACTGACCGATAAGGGTGTCCAGATAATCCTTCCCCGGAAGCATTTTCGGAATACCATGGCGCCCCTTGACCCGCCACTGACCATAATCGGTACTCACTGACCCTGGCAGGTGTGCACGCCGATAACCGCCAGAACTCTGTAAGTCCAACACCCGAATACCCGGTTTATCCAGATTTACCAGTAACCAGGCAGGTTCAACCAGTGGGGTTGCTGCATGGGCCAGACCGGCGGATAGTAAAAGTAATAAAAATACTTGCAGCAGCTTTGATACGAAGACAGAGATACTGTTCATGGATACTTCTCCTGTGGTAGGTACCCTCTATCGGGGCAACTCGACTACCATTTCCTTCCCACCATATCCATGCACCAGGTCGTGGGCACGTACAATCACTGAGCTGATGTTTTTATCAATAACAACCCCGGATAAACTACGGGTAAAAGGCTGTTCATTGACATGTGGATGGTAGAGAACCCGGGTCGCAATCACCTGACCTTCGGGAGAAACAATATCCCAACCATCGGCATAGTGTTGCCACCCCTCATCACCATGTTTAACCGTCACGCTAAAACTATAGATACTACCCGATTTATCAACCTCGACTCCGATAACATCGGCTTCGCCGGCAAAGAGCATTGCAGGCAACAGCAAACAACTCAGCAGGATAAAACCCCAGACAGTTTTCATCACATTTCGACCATCAGAGTTGCTGCCGATAACCCAGCCAGGGCTTTACCCAGCTTCCCTGCTGCCGGACATTGCGAAACCCCATGGCGCTTTGCCAGATAAACCGGATCATTATAACCAAGCCACACCTGACCAGCGGCATCCTGCCAAACCAGAACCTTGAGGGGCAGATCGATACCAACGGTCTGGGCACACTCAATAAACGGGGTCCCTCCTTGAGGATTACCGAAGATCAATACTTCAGTCGGACGGAGTGTTTTTCCAATCTTTGCCGCTCCGGCAGTGTGATTGATGCGCGCAAAAATATTCAACCCCTTGTTCTTGGCGATTGCTTCAAACCGGTTCATGGTTTCATCTGCAGAATAAGAACTTTTCATTGCAATCAGACCATCTGCAGCCCAAACCGTGGCGGCGCTGGTAAAAACAAAACACAATATAAGGAACAAACTTAATTTTTTCATCGATATCTCCTAAAACAAGTCTAAAGAATAGAGACCCTGACTCTACAAGTTTACCATCTGCAGAGACTAGCCTCTGCGCCAGGTGTGATATTTTTCTACCCAGCCCAACAGCTTTTCCGGAGTATGGGCCCGCTTCCACTCGCCAGCGGTCATCTTATTCATCTCTGCGAGAGTCGGATAGGTATGAATAGTACCGAGAATCTTGTTCAGACCGAGTTTATACTTCATCGCCAGAACATACTCTGCCAACAGATCTCCAGCGTGAGTACCAACAATAGTCACGCCAAGAATCTTATCAGACCCCGGTTTGGTCAGCACTTTGACCCAGCCATGATCTTCACTGTCGGCAATCGCCCGGTCCAGATCATCAATTTCATATCGGGTAATTTCAAATGGGATACCCTGTTCATTTGCTTCTGTTTCGTTGAGACCGACCCTGGCCACTTCGGCATCGGTAAAGGTACACCAGGGGATCACCCGGTAATCGACCTTGAAGCTCTTGAACTGCCCGAAAAGAGCATTGACCGAGGCATACCAGGCTTGATGTGCTGCGGTATGGGTAAACTGATAGGGACCAGCAACATCTCCGACACAATAGATATTGGGGAAATTGGTACGTAAAAATGGATCGCTGGCAATGGTTCCACGGGGAGCGATCTCGACCCCCAATTCTTCCAGGCCGAACCCGGTTACATTCGCTTTACGGCCAACGGCAATCAACAGTTGGTCAAATTCAACTTCAATTTTTTCGCCCTGATGTTCGCAAACCAACCACTTGCGTCCAGAATCAAGCCGTACTTCTTGCGCCTGATGCTCAGTCAGCACCTGAATGCCCTCGTCAATAAATTTCTGGCGAATAAATTCCCCCACCTCTGGATCTTCACGCCCGATAATCCGCGGACCCATCTCAACTTGCGTCACTCGACTCCCCAAACGGGCAAACGCCTGGGTCATTTCGCTACCAATCGGGCCGCCACCAAGAACCACCAACCTTGCAGGAAGTTCACGGAGATTCCAAAGGGTATCTGAGGTCAGATAGTCAATTTCATCCAGACCTTTGATCGGCGGAACAAAGGGGGCCGCTCCAGTTGCAATGATAATACTCTGGGTTGTTAAAGTTTTTCCGTTGACTTCAACCGTCCACGGAGAAGTGATTTTTGCCTCCCCTTCAATCACTTCGACACCAAGACTGGTATAACGTTCTATCGAATCATGCGGTTCCACCTGGGCAATTTTCTGCTGAACTCGCTCCATCACCTTGGCAAAATCGAAATCAATCTCTGCTTTTTCAAAACCAAACTCCTGAGCCCGCTTTGCATACGAAAGCATCTTGGCACTGCGAAGGAGAGCTTTACTTGGGACACAACCGGTGTTGAGACAATCACCGCCCATCTTGTGCTTTTCAATCAATGCCACTTTTGCTTTGACGGCTGCGGCAATATAAGAGCTGACCAGCCCGCCACTTCCGGCACCCAGCACCACCAGATTGTAATCAAACTTCTGTGGTCTCTGGTGCCCGGCAAACACTTTACGGGCCTGGAAGATTCCAAGAATCCGCTTGGCGAGAAGAGGGAATATCCCCAGCAGGGCGAAAGAGATCAAAAGCCCGGGTGAGAGGATTCCACCAGCACTTTCAAGCTGGCCAAGCTGGGTTCCAGCATTGACATAAACAAAGGTTCCAGCCAGCATCCCGATCTGGCTGACGATGTAATAAAGGGAGGTTTTGAGCGGGGTCAATCCCATCACCAGATTGATGACAAAGAATGGAAAAAGGGGAACCAGGCGGAGAGAAAACAGGTAAAAAGCACCCTCTTTTTCTACCCCCTCATTGATGGCCTGCAGTTTATCACCAAACTTTCCCTGAACCCAATCACGCAACAGGAAGCGCGAAGCCAAAAATGCCAGTGTCGCGCCAATGCTGCTGGCAAAGCTGACAACTATGACAGCGGTCCAGAGCCCGAACAGCGCTCCTCCGGCAAGGGTCATCACCGCGGCTCCCGGCAGGGACAGAGCCGTGACCAGGATATAAATAACAAAATAGCTCAGCAGGGTAGAAAAGCGGTTGTTAGCATAATAGTCGTTAAATACCTGTTGCTGACTTTTAAGATAACCCAAAGTCAAATATTGCCCCAGATCGAAGATGAAAAAACTTGCAATCAGAACAGCAATGACAGCCAGGATTATTATTTTCGTCGTACGCCCACTCATAATTCTTCCCTTTTATGAATTGTTACACGATTATCCAAGCTCAACTTGAAGGGTATCGAGAAATTTGTTGAATGCAGTAAAGACTTCCATAACACCCATAGCTTCGACCAGCTCAGCATCTGTAGCTCCAGCTGTGCGCGCTGCACCAAGCTCTTCGTCGGTCACTTGCAGAGGGGCAGAATTGGCCTTGCGAGCTAATTTGATAAGAGCTTTTTCCTTATCGGTAAAATCTGCCCGATCAAGATCAGTTTCAATAATATTGATCTCTTCAGATGAAATGCCGATACTTTGTAACGCCCCCTCATGGGCAGCGATACAATAGCTGCAGCTATTATCCTTCGATACCAGCACCGCGATCGATTCTTTGACTTTTCGGGGGAGAACCCCTTCCATCATCACCCGTTTAACTTTGTACCAGTTTGCTTCCAGAAGTGGTGGATGGTGAGCATAGGTTTTAAATAAATTAGGAATCCGGCCAAAGGCTGTGTGAATCTCTGCAAATATCTCCGTGACTTGATTATCAACTGCAGTGGGATCAACTGTTGAAATTCGTGACATGGTGATCTCCTTTCTATATTTCGATATGAGTCGTTATTTTCAGCTCCAAAACCCTTCTCAGGGTCTCCAGAGATCGTTCTAAAGGTGCAGCCGATTTCTGCAAGCGTGATTGCATAATTCCCCCTTCGATTGTTGCGACCACCATCTCGGCAAGTTCTCCGGCAGAGATATCGGTGCGAATTTGTTCATCGACCTGCGCCGAGGCAATTTTTTGCTCAAGCTTTCCAATCCACTTGATAAAAACTTCCTGAACCAGACCAGCAAAAACAGGAGCAGTGTCACTGGTTTCAAGGGCGGTGTTGCCAAACAGACAACCACCAACAAAACCTTGTTGAGATTGTTTTTCCAGCGCTTTACGGAAAAAATTATCCAATCCGGCGGCGGGTGCTTGCCCCGCAAAAGCCTGGTCAAGAAAGCGGTAGAACGATTGCTGTTCGCGCCTGAGAACTTCCAGGCCAATCGCTTCCTTATCGGTAAAGTGGAAATAAAGGTTTCCTTTTGTTGTCCCCGAAGCCGCAAGAAGATCATTGATTGTCGTTGCGCCAAAACCTTTACACTTAAATATTAATCTTGCTTCGTCCAATATTTTTTCGCGGGTTCGCTCACCCTTTGTGACCATGACATCGCCTCCAAAAAAAACAGACTGTTCGGTTTATTTATATACAACCTAACAGGTCATATATCGGCTGTCAATAGAGTGGCAGAAAAAAGAACCAAAGGCCACATAGCATAGATGGCTATGTGATTCTACTCAGAGCAACTGGCGCCACCGGCAAAGCAAGAATAACAACGGTGATGTCCCAGGAGAACGCGTTGCTCCATCGCTTCGTGCAAGGTTTTGCCGAGATCATAGTTTTCAACGTCATCGACCAAAGTACAGGCGTAGACCCCACATTGACCATTCTTTCGAACAATCATTTTACTGAAATTACACATAAACTCGGCGCGGCGTTCGGCACTTAAGTAGCGGGTCATGCAACTTTCGGTGATTTCCGCAACCTGAGGAAGCGAGCCGGGCAAATGAAACTCTGGAAACTTGATGATGGTTAGATCCGCCGGCACTCCGGCGGTCTCAAAATAGGGTGCATAGGCTCGATCAACGGCGTCGCTGTCTTCACCCGGTAACATGTGGCGGGCGATCGACACACCGAAACCTTCTCGGTGGAGCCGTCCCAAGGTATCGAGTGCTTTGCGAAAGTTCCCCTTGCCACGAGATTCATCATGTTTGGCCGGATCCGGGTGATCGAGGCTGACCCGAAAATTTAATGGATTCGGCTGCCCGCGCAAAGGGAGAATCTCTCCCATCTGATTCATCAGCGGTTCAGTCGCATTGGTCAGCAACAGACAGGGACGATGCGCCAGGGCCGCAGCAAGGATCGAAATAAATTCAGGATTGACAAAGGGTTCACCGCCGGTAAAGGAGAACTTTTTGACCCCAAGCTCCAGGGCCTCATCAATAAAGCGTCGAGCATCAGCCAAGGTCAAAAATTCGATGCGGTTGTCCCCCGGCTTGGATCCCTCGAGACAGAAGGGACAGCGCAGATTGCAGTTGGTCCCGGTATGAAACCAGAGCTCTTCGAGGCTTTGTGGCTGAATGTAACCACGCGGTTCATTCTGACTGGTGTAAAACCATTGGTCAGATTTATTCATCTTCATAAAAAAAGATCTCCCGGTGAATCTGCGTATAGGCAACACCTTGATTTTCGAGCCAACTGCTGGTCTCCTCAATCATGGTATCGAGTCCGCAAAGATAGTAGTGGATGTCATCTGCAAGAGGGATCCGTTCCAGCAGTCCGGTGACACGCCCATAAAAGTGATCATTGACTTCTTCCTGGGACAGAGCCAGATAAAAATTCTTGCTCCGCTGTAATTCCTCAAGGTTGAAGGCCTCTGCCTGCCGACGAACCCCATAGAGACAGAGCTCTGGCTCAGGTTGAGAGTTGCTGCGCAAGTAGCTCAAAAAAGGGGCAATGCCAGTTCCGGTGGCGATAAAAACAGAACGCGCTCCAGCAACGGCGCGGCCAGGCCGGAACCAACCAAAAGGGGCACTTGCTTGCACCTTATCCCCCGGCTTGCGTTGCGCCAGCCACTCACTGACCTTACCGTCTGGAACCCGCCGGATCAGAAAACGGAGAATCTCTTCCCCGGTTCCGGCAGCAATGCTGTAGGGGCGCGATTCAGTACTGTCGCTGAACAATGCCACACAGGCCCCCGGCTCAAACTGAACAGCTCCGCGCTCAAGCTGCAACTCAAATAGTTCATCGGTTTTAAAAACGACATTATGGACCGTCAAAGCATGCATAAAAATCTTCCATCAGTTATCTCAATATACCAGGGGCTTCATCTCAATCGGTTCACCACGCCGGGCTCTTTCAGCGGCAGGTAAAACA
>JAOZMV010000086.1 GCA_029934095.1 Desulfuromusa sp.
TGATCGGTCTGGTTCCTGGTTTTTATCCCCCGACAGCTAATCTGAATACCAATGCAGCGTTGGCGTTGACTGTTTTTGTATTGACCCATGTGGTTGGTTTCAGAAAGCATGGCATCGGTTATCTCAAACACTTTATGGGACCGATTATCTGGTTGGCACCACTGATGTTTGTCATCGAAATTATTGGTCACATTGCCCGTCCGCTCTCCCTGACATTGCGTCTTTTTGGCAACATGTACGGACACGAAGTTGTGCTGATGATCTTCCTGGCACTGGTTCCCTTGTTTCTGCCGATTCCGATGATGCTGATGGGAGTGTTGATCGCCTTCATCCAGACCTTTGTTTTTACTCTGCTGGCAATGATTTATATTGCCGGAGCGCTGGAAGAATCTCACTAAAATATAATTTGTGCTTTTCACAGGGGTGAAGAGCAAGTCCTATAGATATAGGAACAATAAAACTGAAGAAAAAAGGAGAAAAAATGGAATTTTTTGCTTGGTGTGTAATGGCAGCTGGTTTGGGTATGGGTCTTGGTTCTGTTGGTACCGGTATCGGTCAAGGTATTGCTATCAAGGCTGCTTGTGAAGGTGTTGCCCGTAATCCAGGTGCTTCTGGTAAGATCCTGACCACCATGATGATCGGTCTGGCGATGATCGAGTCTCTGGCCATCTATGTTTTTGTTGTCGCTATGATTATTCTCTTTGCTAACCCATTTACTGATCAGGTTGTTGAACTGCTGATCAAGTAAAGTATTTTTGTACAAGTCAAAAAGGCGATCCCATTCTGGGGTCGCCTTTTTTTGTGTTTACATGCAAAAATATAACAGTATTTGAATATAGAATTTATTGAATGGTTTCATGCTCTTATTCTCTCCTTTTCCGGGGGATTTTTTGTTGCAATAAAATAGTGATAAGAGTAGTGTCTGCTCTGTATGATAAAAATATACACCAGTAGATTCTGAGAGCCTTCTTTTGAGAGGGAAGGTTTTGGCTGGATGATGCCACTCAAATAGCCAAAAGTATATAAAATCAATAACTTTTCTATCGGTGTAACCCGCCAAATTTTGTTCGAAGGATATCTATCTCAAGGAGAGTTTCAATGCGTAAGTTCCTGTTCTATTCTGTACTTTTGTTGACTTTATTATGGAGCACACAGGTCGTTGCTGGAGGGTCGATCGCTTCACCGGAAGCCTGTCTGGAATGTCATGATGATGTGACTTCTGCTGAGGATTTTTCTGCTTCTGTTCACGGGGCCAACGGTTGTGTTGCTTGTCATGTTGATCTGACCGATATCGATGCGCACATGGAGGGTGAACTTATGCCCGACCCGGTTGACTGCGCCCGCTGCCATAAGCAGGAATTTAAGGAATATTTTGATAGTGTTCACCATTTTGACCATGCCAATATCGATCTGAGCTGTACTTCATGTCATCAGGATATTCATGAGTTGACAGCTTGGGACGGGGATAAACAGCGCGCAAATGAAACCTGTAAAGCTTGTCATGATACCGCCTTTGAGGAATACCATAGTTCAATCCATGGTAAAGGAGTTGAAGACGGCAATATAGATTCAGCTGCCTGTATCGATTGCCATGGGTTGCATACTATTGCTTCTGTTGACGCTATGGATGTACGTGAAAGGGCGCTCTTCCGCACTGAACCGTGTATGACCTGTCATGCTGACGAAGAGATGATGAGCGAGAATGGTGTCTTTACTGTCGCCGTTAAAAGCTATCTGGAAAGTTATCACGGTAAAAATTTCCATCTTGGTTATCCAGAGAAAGTTGCAGGTTGCGCCGATTGTCACACTGCACACGAAGTTTTGCCAAATGAAGATCCTGCTTCCAGCCTCAATTCTGAAAACCTGGTTGTTGCCTGTGCTAAATGTCATGAAAATGTATCTCCACAGTTTGTTAAGTTCTATTCCCATGGAGATATGACTGATCGAGAAAATTATCCGATCTTATTTTACACTTATATTGCCATGAGTACCCTGTTGCTTGGAACTTTTGGGGTTTTCTGGTTCCACTCTCTGTTGTGGATGTTCCGTGGTTTTATTGAGAATAATGCAAAAAAGAAGGCCCTTGCAGCGGGGGCTCATATTCATCGTATTGAGAATCCCCATAAGATTTACCGGCGTTTCACCAAGGTTCATATCTTTATGCATTTTCTGGTTGTTACCAGCTTTCTGTTGCTGGCACTGACTGGATTACCACTGAAGTTTTCTGATCAGGCTTGGGCTAAAGTATTGATGGATTTTCTTGGTGGAACGGAAAATGCGGGGTTGTTACATCGCTTGGGTATTATAATGACTGCGGCATATTTTGGTATGGCGCTGGTTAAAAGTGCCAAGTTCCTGTTTTATAAACTGCAGTATCCGGCAGAATTTTTTCATAGATTGTTCGGCCCGGACTCATTATGTCCAAATTTGCGTGATATTAATGACGTCACCGCCATGGTGCGCTGGTTCCTGTTCTTGGGGCCGAAACCAACCTTTGAACGTTGGACATACTGGGAAAAGTTTGATTTTGTCGCAGTATTCTGGGGTATGTTTGCTATCGGTGGATCTGGTTTTATGCTCTGGTTCCCCGAATTCTTCGGTGCGGCATTGCCAGGTTGGGTTTTCAATGTTGCGACAATCATCCACTCCGATGAAGCGTTACTGGCGACCGGCTTTATCTTTACTGTCCATTTCTTTAATACTCACGGACGGCCAGAGAAGTTCCCGATGGACTTTGTTGTCTTCAATGGTGAGCTGCCGAAGGAAGAGTTTATGGAGGAACGTGGCGATCAGTGGAAGCGCTATGAGGAAGAAGGGCTGCTGGAGCAATTTGAGGTTGAAAAACCAAGCGGTGCTCTCTACGATTTTATCGTCAAAGGGTTCGCTTTTACAGCTGTATTGATAGGGGTAGCATTAACATTGCTGATGATTTATGCTTTCACCTTTGGTGGACACCACTTTTAACTGGTCACTTTACTGAGTGATTATTCGGGGGCTATCAATTTGGTAGCCCCCTTTGTTTTTGAGGTAGAACGATGACTTTTAAAGATCTGATGTGGCCACTGATAGTTTTTTCTACCTATATTACTGGTGGTATTCTGACCTTTGGCGGTGTTGCTCTGATTCTGTTTATGAGGGGTAAAGATCTCTGGGGTTGGGGGGATGGCCATACCGTGGGATATATGTTTGTCTTTACTGGGTTGCTGTTATCAATCTTCGGCGTCCTGATGATGCGGGTTTTTCGGAATAGAATTTGAGAGTTTTTACTTTAGGGAGAAGCTATGGCTGATATAAAAGATAAATTCTGGCTTGATGCAGAAAAAGCAATTCTGGTGGTTATCGATGTGCAGGAGAAACTGGCTCCGGCGATGAATCAGGAGCTGTTCAGCCAGTTGCTTCTACATGCGAATTTATTGATTGAAGGTTTTAAAGCTCTCGATCTACCAATTATTGCAACAGAGCAATACTCTAAGGGGCTTGGTCATACCGTTACCGAGTTGAATGGGGCAACGGAACAATACTGCATTGAAAAAATGGCTTTCAGCTGTTGTGGAGAAGAGAGCTTTATTACTGCTCTGGAAAAGAGTGGCGCCAAACAGGTTCTGATTGCCGGGATGGAAAGTCATGTCTGCGTCTTCCAGACGGTTCTCGATCTGTTGGACCGTGGTTATATTGTCCATCTGGTGAGCGATGCTGTCAGCTCCCGTTTTAAAAGCGACTACGACAATGCGATCAGCACCGCTGCCCGGGCAGGCGCGGTGATTACTACAACCGAGACAGCTCTTTTCCAGCTGGTGAAAGTTGCCGGAACGGATGGGTTTAAGGCGATATCGAAGCTGGTGCGTCAGCGAACCCCCTGATGGATGGATTGACCGCCGAACAGAAGTTACAGCTGCAGAATAAATTATTATTACTGAAAGATGAGTTAGAGTTGCTGCTGCTCACATCTTCAGCAAGCAGCCAAGCTGTTGATCTGGATCAGCCGATCGGGCGGTTATCCAGAATGGATGCCTTGCAGCAACAGGCCATGGCTGTGGCCAATCGTGCCGGACATCAGCAACGGTTGACACTTATCGAAGCAGCTTTACTGGCAATCAGGATGGAGCGCTATGGAGAGTGTCGACGTTGTGAAGAGCCGATTGGTTATGCCCGCCTGAATGTACGACCCGAATCTCCCTTTTGCCTTGAATGCCAGAAACAGAGCGAAAAATAAGCTAATGTCAAACTTGATACTCATTATTCTCATGGTCATTGGCGGTGTCGCAGTTGCGTTGCAACCATCGATCAATGCCAGATTGGCAGAGAAGACCGGTTTTTTACAAGCGGCTACAGTCTCTTTTGCGGTTGGAACCCTGATCCTGATCGTGGTTTCACTGGCGAGTGGACAGGGGAGCTTCCGGCGTATTTCTGAAGCAAGTTGGTGGCAATTAACGGGAGGGCTGTTTGGCGCATTCTTTGTGACGATGACCATTCTTGGGGTGCCACGTATCGGTACAACTGCAGTACTGGCTTTAACGATAGTTTCCCAGCTGATTGCCGGATTGGCGATGGATCATTACGGTTTGTTCGGCATGCGTGGTATTCCGATTGATTATAAACGGATGCTCGGGGTGACGCTGCTGTTAGCCGGTGTTTTTCTTATCTGTAGGCGTTAGCAACCTGTCGGACTATCAATGATCTGGCTGCTAGTCTTCCACTCTCTAAATAAATCCTTGCAGCGGCCCACCGTTAATAGCTAGCTGATCAACCTGTTTTTCGATCTCTGGGTCATCAACCAGGGCAGGGGCATGATGCGGCTTGCTACGGGCATCGATGAGTAGCGATCCCGAACAACCCCAGTGTTTTGCTTTTGACGAACTGCCGATTCCATAGATATCTGCCGCTGGATTGGAACGGGTAAAGCAAACCCAGAGCCAGTTATTCAATGTTGCCGCACAGAATTCACTGTCATCAACGATCAAAATCAAGGGGAAGTCATTGATTGGATCATCCGCATTGAATTTTTTGCAGAACCGCAGCAGGTTCAGATCTTCGCCCGGTCGATATTCACTGCAGGCTGGACCTTCTATCAGCAGAATGCCGGGGAGGGCAATGGCGGGTTTTTTAAAGCCGCGTGGCAAGGTTAAATTCTCGGGAATTTCTGTTGGGAGGTCGCGCCGTTTCTCTCCCACTGCAGCGATAACGACTTTCGAGCCCTGATTCAGGCCGTGACCACTGTAATCGAGGGTGTCAATCGTTGTCGCAGTCTGAAAGTGCAGATCTCGCTGCCAATCAATTCTTTCCAGTAGATGTTGGAAAAAATCTGGAATGTTGTGAACGTCAAGCTGAGGATTATCATTTTCGGCAACAATTAATAAATATTTTGCCAGGGATAACTGACCTTGCCCCAGTACTGCGTTGGCCTGAGTCAGTAGTTCCTGTGGCCGCTCAAGTTTGTCGTATGGGGTGTAGCGTTCACTGCCGATGGCAAGCAGTAGCGGATGAACTCCAGCGGCATCGACAGCATGTACTGCTTTTATTCCGGGGAGAACCTCGGGGATCAGAGCGCCTGTCAGTTCGTGTATAAACTTTCCAAAGCTTGTATCCTCCTGCGGCGGGCGACCAACCGTAGTGAACGGCCAGATGGCATCCGGTCGATGGTAGACTCGATCAACTTTAATCAGTGGAAAATCGTGGGTCAGGCTGTAGTAGCCCAAGTGATCGCCAAAGGGTCCTTCGGGTTTCTGTTGCTTCGGGTCGATAGTGCCGCAGATGACAAAATCGGCTTCTGCCGGCATCGGTAAAAAACCAGAAGGCTGTACCAGTGGAATCCGGTGGCCACCAAGAAGTCCAGCAAAAGCCAGTTCAGGCATTCCTTCAGGGAGCGGCATCACTGCAGCAACTGTCAGGCTTGGAGGACCACCGACAAAGATATTGATCCTGAATGGTTGTTCCAGATCCAACGCTTCCTGATGATGGACACCGATACCACGATGAAGCTGATAATGTAGGCCGACTTCCCCATCCTGTCGGTAGTCATTTCCCGATAACTGCACTCGGTACATCCCTAAATTGGATGAGCGAACCCCCGGGTTTCTGCTGCTTTCGCTATAAACCTGAGGCAAGGTTATAAATGCGCCACCGTCATCCGGCCAGCTTTTAATCTGTGGTAGATCGCTGATCGTTGTTTGGCCCTGTAAAATTGGCCCCGCTTTAACTTTTTTAGGGAGCAGATGAAATGCTGCAGGTGGTGCGGACAGAAGCATCGAAGGTGTTTTTAGTAGAGTTTTAGGATCAATTTTCAGTTTGACCAGGGTTTCAACTTGCTGCAAAGTGTCGCGGAACAGGTATCTGGTTCGCTCCAGAGTGCCAAATAGATTGGCCACGGCAGGAAAACGACAGTTAGTGAGATTGGTAAAGAGCAGCGCTGGCCCCTGATGCTGATAGACTCGCCTCTGAATCGCACCAGCCAGCAGGTTTGG
>JAOZMV010000087.1 GCA_029934095.1 Desulfuromusa sp.
CACTCGCGGCCTCGAAAACGTTTTTCAACACCCTGTTAACTGAAAATAACAAACATCGCAAACATGATCAGGGTCGGGATAAGGGCACCTTTTAACAATCCCAACGGTGAAACGCCATTTTCAAAGTGACCCTTCAGGATTGCCTGGCCAGCCGGATTTGGCGCGTTGGCAATAACGGTCAAACCGCCACCGGCGACCGCACCAGCGACCACAGCGTATTTGAGGCTGTCAGTGAAATTTGGGACCAGTGTACTCAGGTAGGTGATGGCCGCATTATCGTTGAACGCTGTCAGGATCGTCGCCACCGCCATCAAAGGAAGTTCGGTCAAACTGCCGAGTACCGGTTCAATCCACCAGCCCTGAACGCCCCCGTGGGTCACCAGACCACCGAGGAAGAAACCGACAAGAAGTGCTGGTTTAAGGTCGATGGTATTCTGATAATCAGCCGTAACCACGGCAAAACCGAGAAAGAACAGCAGGCCTGGAATAAACAGTTCTGGATGGTGGGCATTGAAAATGGTCCAGCCCATAAACAGGGCGTGAATAAACATCATCCAGAACGGCACGGGATCTTCCCGTCGGTCCCATTCCGGGTCAACAAATGGCGCCCGCTGTTCAGGTGCCAGCAGATGTGGAAATTCTCGCCGCATCCGGTATAACCTGATCTCCTCGAAGCGCCGGGTAAAAGCCTTGTGAGCCAATTCAGGATTAACTTTCAGGTGTTCACAGCTGTGCAGGTATTGTTTTTCCAATTCTGTGCGGACTTTATCGGTAAATTCCTCGATAAGCTCGGAGATTTTATCCCGGTAGCCACCTTCAGCACGAAGCTGCTCAGCAAGCTTATCAATTGCTGCTTCCATATCTTCGCGGGATAAATGTTTGGTGAGGATCTCTTCTTTTAAACTAAGGACGGTAAATTTTTCCTGCAAGCGACTGAACTCATTGCGAAACGCGAAACAGTACAAACCATTGGCCAGCACAATACCGATCGCCGCTTTCCAACCAAACTGCAGCATCATATGAGCCATTCCCCAGCCCCAGGGTTCGGCGACCATCAGTACCGGTGGCGCGGCAAAATGAGTCAAGGTTCCGCCGACAGAAATATTCACGAACAACAAACCAAGGGTGGCATACTTGAACTTGTTACTCGGCTCAAGGCTGTAAAATTTTCGCCCCAGCAACAGAGCCGAAATAATCATCGCCGCAGGTTCGGTAATAAAAGAACCAAGCAGTGGCCCTAAGGTCAGAATCGTCAACCACCAGGCGGTCAGGGAACCGCCAAGCAGCTTGGCAACCTTGTCCATTAATATTTCAGAGAGTTTCAAAATCGGCCGGGTCGATGCCAAGGTCATAATCACCACAACAAACAGGGCTTCGATAAAATTAACCTTGTAGCTGATGTAGTGAACCGCCGTTGACCAGTCGAAAAAAATAACCACCGCGATAATCAGAGCGATAGCCCAAAGACCGAAAACCACCTCAACCTCACCCATAAAATGCATGAATCTGGATCTTTGCGCGACCGAGTTTCTGGGCACCAAGCCCTGCTCTTTTTTCAAATCATGCTCATGTTCCAAACGGTGGGAGATTTCCATAAACTTGCTCGCCAAAAAGGTATGGATAATGGCGCACAGGAAGATCAACGTACCAACCAGGTTAAACGGGTTCACTTTGACCCGGTGAATCAAGCGCTGCAGGATGCTCTGTCCGGCATCATTGTAACTTTGCAGGTCCGGGGGAAATTCAATGGCTGATGGAGTCCCCGATGCTGCGACGGCATACCCGGCGCAAAGGGTCATAATTCCGAACAGGAGGAAGATCAGGGGAACAGAGCGGAGAACCCTTTGTTGCATTTTCATTTCAATCCCTTTATGGCTATTTGAAAAAAACTTTTTACAATTTTTCAGTATGACTTATCATTCTAACTCATTAGTGAAATTCTTCAACTGTTCAAAGCTTACTTCCCATTTTCCCGAATTTCTTCACTTTCTCCGGATCGGAGACATTCCTGAATTCGGGTAGCCAATATGCAATTTGCTCCACTTGCAATAGTCAAAAAAAATAGGTTAGCCAAAAAAACGGCTAACCTATTTAAACTATGGTCGGGATGAGAGGATTTGAACCTCCGGCCCCTTGACCCCCAGTCAAGTGCGCTACCAAGCTGCGCCACATCCCGATATTGTTTTATATCTTTTAACGCCGCGAATTATCTTTTATCCTCCTCAACTTGTCAAGAAGATTGGCGGTTGCTGCAATTTCATTCCATCAAAGCAGAGATTAAGTTGCCACCCGTGATTTATTGGTTTCCCCCACAATCGACATAGCAGTAGCAACCATACCGGCCATATCCCCCATATTGGAAGGGATCAGCATGGTGTTACTTTCTTTAGCCAGTTTGCCAAATTCTTTTACATATTGTTCTGCAACCCGCAGATTAGCAGCCATTTCACCACCCTCGGCATTCAGAGCCTCAGCGATCATCTTCACCCCTTTAGCGGTGGCCTCTGCAACCAGCTCGATCTCTTGAGATTTACCTTTTGCTTCATTGATCTGTTTGGTCATTTCACCCTCAGAAATGGCAATTGCCTCTTCTTTCAACCCTTTTGCTCGGTTGACCCGCGAATCACGGTCACCTTCTGAGGTGGCAATAGCTGCCCGTTTTTCACGAACCGCTTTCATCTGAGATTCCATCGCCTGCATAACACTTTGCGGCGGGGTCAAATCTTTGATTTCATAGCGCAGAACCTTTATCCCCCAGTTAGTTGCAGCAGCGTCAATGGCGGCAACAATCTGCTGGTTCAGGGTGTCCCGTTCTTCAAAGGTTCTATCCAGTTCGATCTTACCAATGACCGAGCGCAAAGAAGTCTGGGCTAACTGAGCGGCGGCAATTTCATAATTGTCGATGCCATAGGCAGATTTTTTACTGTCCATAACCTGCATATACAGAACCCCATCAACTGCAATGCTAATATTATCTGCAGTAATGCAGGTTTGGCTCTGGACATCGATGACCACCTCTTTCAATGAGCGCCGGTAGGCAATGCGATCCAGGAAAGGGACCAAAATATGAAAACCCGCACCGAGGGTTTTATTATATTTTCCCAGTCTTTCGACAATAAACTCCATCCGTTGTGGAACAACAACAGCAGTTTTGACCAAAACAATAACGACAAAAACCGCTAATACTACAAAAATTATTAAACCTGATGACAACATTAAGTACTCCTCTATTTAGGAGGCTGTCTAGTCCGACAGCCTCCTGGGGATAAAAAACAAGGTTAAGACTGACTGCCCGTGCCATTGACGCAGGGTTTAACTTTAAGGACAAGAACGCTGGTAGCCTCCGGTCCTTCAACAATAACACTTTGATTTTTAGCTATCGAAACTTCGGCCGTGGCGCGCCAAAATGTTCCATTCAGCTGTATTTCACCGTAATCATTTTGAGGAATAGCCTTGGTTACTACGGCTTTTTGTCCAACCTGAGAAAATTCATCATCAACTCCGGCTTTGCTCTCCCCTTTAAAGGTGTTCAAACCGTAACGGCGCAGGCTAAAAAGCAAAGCCAAAGAGGAAACTATGAAGATGATCAGTTGAGTTGTCAGGGCTAATTCTTCAAAGAAAAAGACCGAAATAGCAACAACCCAGCTGCCGGCCATGAAGAAAATCAGGATAAAGCCGGGAACCATCATTTCTCCAATCAGGAATCCGACTCCGATTAAAAACCAAACAAGATAAAGTGAAATGGGCAAAACAGACTCCTTTTAAGTTGTTGGACTATTCACGCAGGCTATAAAAAATCTTAATCCGATAGCCTCCAACGTGCGTAAATATCTCTAAAGGTTTCTACAGAAATCAAGCTACAAGTGCAATCAATATTTATCATTTCAACCAGTCATTTCCCTGAAAAATACTTTCGCTCCGGTCGCCCCACGGCGCCGTAGATGAGTTCAGCAGTCAGTTCCCCTGCCGCTGTCAGATATTCGAGGTAGCGGCGTGCGGTGGTGCGGCTGGCACCGATCTGCTGACCGACTTCTTCAGCACTATGTCCTTCCGGGTGAGGCAGGTCAAAAACAGTACGGATATTTTTCAGTGTCAACGGGTCAATCCCTTTGGGGTATACCGGCTCTCCAGGTCTGGAGTCTTTATAAGGGTGCAACAGGCGGTCTACATCCTGCTGGTTGAGAGTGTTTTCGATCTGTAACTGCTGCCGATTCTCACGAAAACGATTCAATGCCTCCCGAAAGCGGGGAAACATCACCGGCTTGATAATATAGTCGAAAACACCACCACGTATTGCCTCTTGCAACGGTTCCAGCTCTCTGGCGGCAGTGATGAGAATGACATCTGTCGCTTGTCGACGGGTGCGCAGCTTCCAGAGAATTTCGGTTCCTAAACCTTTAGGAAAGTAGAGATCCAGCAGGATCAAATCAGGCTTCAGCAGCTCTGACATCTTTTCGGCATCTTCCAGTGTGCCGGCGATTCCGCAGACCGAAAAGCCGACAACCTTTTCGGTGAAATGACGATGAATTTCAGCAATTCTTGGATCGTCTTCGGCAATCAACACACTAAAATCCATATCAATGACTCCTTTGTTTTGGGATAAAGACAGTGAATAGTGCACCACCAAGTTCACTGTCACCCATGGTAATCTGCCCTTGCAAATCGTTCAAAGCGCGCATGACCAGATGGAGGCCGTGACCACGATCTTCCTGTTTGGTGGTGAATCCCCGGTCAAAAATTTTCTCAGCAATTTTCACAGGGACTCCCGATCCAGAATCGCCGATTTCAAAAACCAGATCGTTGCCGGAATCGGTCATTGAGATTTTCACCTGAGGTTCGTTTTTATTGTGTAAAGCAGCATCAAGGGCATTATCTATCAGGTTTCCAAGGATGGTGACCACTTTTTCCCGATTAAGGTCGGCCGGCACGTCAATCAACTGACTTTCCGGATCGATCACTAAATCAATGCGTAATTCCTTGGCATGATTGTACTTACCGATGATAAAAGCTGCCAGCACCGGATGGGGAACCGCTTTAGCAAGAAAGGCAATCAGCCCCTGATAACCGGCAGTCTCTTTGCCAATCAGATCGAGAGCCTCTTTTTCGTGTCCAATCTGGATCAACCCGGCGATTGTATGGAGTTTGTTGGAATATTCATGGGTCTGAGCCCGCAGCATCTCAGAGTACTCTTTGACTTGAGAAAGTTGCTTGGCAAGGATATCCAACTCGTCTTTGCGCCGGAAACTGGCAACGGCACCAACAATCTGTCCCTTTTCAACCATCGGCACGGTATTGATAATCATCGTGGTGCCAGAGACTTCAAATTCCTGATCATAACGTTGTTGTCCACCGGTTAAGACCCTGCTTAGCTTGGCTCCCGGCAGGATCTCGCGAATATGTTGGCCAATGACCTCTTCTTCATGGTCTTTTCCCAGGCTTTCGATAGCAACCCGATTAACAACCGTCACATGGGCCTCGCGGTCGATAGCAATAATCCCTTCACGGATGGATTCAATGATCGAAGCGCGTTCACTGAACAAGTGGGCTATCTGTTCTGGCTCAAGTCCAAAAATGGCTTGTTTGAAACGGTTGGAAATTGTGACTGCGCCGATGACACCGAGCAACATCAGGCCTCCGATCAGGATGCCCCCTTTGAGCTGCTGTTGATGAACAATGCTGCGCACATTTTCCTGAAGATACCCGACCGAAACTACCCCGATTATTTCTTGATGACTATTGAAGATTGGTACCTTGCCGCGAATCGAGGGTCCTAGAGTGCCAACGGCATGCGAAATGTAAGATTCTCCTCGTTCCAGCGCTGCCACATTATCGCCGCCAACCATTTTTTTGCCGAGCCGATCCGGCTTGGGGTGTGAAAAGCGGATACCATTACGGTTGCCGATGACAATAAATTCTGCACCGGTTTCGCCACGGATAGCTTCGGCCAGTTGTTGCAGCTTCCCATCAGGGTGTGATTTGACAATCTGTTGTTGCACCAGCGGGATTTTGGCTACGGTTCGTGAAACCTGCAAAGCTCGCTTGCCAATCTGCTCTTCCAGCACTTTACCGATCATCGCTGTATACATACCACCGGCCATCAGGGTCAGTGACAGCACCAGCAGGCAGACCAGCAAAATCATTCTGGTTTTGAGGCTGGTCGGTAAGTGTTGACGGCGTATTTTGTTGGTCATCCCGATCATAAAAAATCACATTTCCTTGAGATAGAGCAGGGGGGAATATAATAGCTCTAAATGGCTATGAACAGAATGAACAAAATGAACAAAATGTTGAAAAAAACCATTATGCCCCCATTGTTTACTCTGTTTTAATGAACAGCTAGATTCTGTATACGAAAACTGGAATGGATTAGTTGGGTAAAAATGAAACTGCTCGGCATAAAACCGAGCCCTGACGTAAAGGAGAGATTGGATGAAAAGAACAATTGGTAAA
>JAOZMV010000004.1 GCA_029934095.1 Desulfuromusa sp.
CTGTTAGAGCCGAAAGAATGAAAGAAAGGCATGAAATCCACATAATTGAAAAATAACTATCTGCTGAATATTGTAGTGAGGCTGATGCTGAGCGATCACTCTGGGGTTAAAAGCTGAAAACCAATCCGGAAAAACCTGTATATTGCCAGAGGACATCACCTTTAAGATCAACTAAACATTGGTTATCAACACAAAATACTGAGCTGTCATTATCTAATACCGTCCCGAATCCACGCCCTTCAAAACGTAAACTGATACGCTCGGATAGCGGAACATTGACTCCACCACCAATACTGAAAGAAAATTTTGTTTCCGAGTCGCCCCCCTTTACATCAAAGTATGTCACCCCTACCCCGGCAACAACATAGGGATTAACCATCTCCCCATCCGTGCCGAACCTTCCACCAAAGTGGAAAAAATTAATATCTACATCGAGGTGGTCTTTATCGAAGAGTGCCTTATCGTCCACTTTTAAATAGGTTGGTTGGTGGCTGTATAAAATCTCATAAAATGCCGACCCTTTTTTGCTCTCATCTCTCAGCCCGAGAATTACCCCGTAGCTCACACTATCATCAAAATCAAATGAATCATCAGTTTCAGAATCTTTTACACTACCACCGAAGGTATAACCCAGAATCGGTGTCACCTCAAAATCAGCGGCTTGAACATCCACCGGCGAAGATAAAACAGCGATCATAAGCAACAGAAAACAAACAAATCTTATCATGAACTCTTTCCTCAGGAAGCCACAAGTAACCTTGAAAAGCTGAAAAGATCCTACCACTATTTTGGTTTTCAGGTAAAAAAATGGGACTGTTCCAGATCAATTCTGTTATCTGGAACAGTCCCAAACATAAAGAAGGACTTTATTACTATTTCAGCTAAAAAGTGATATCAAGTGACGTTGTTGTCCCTGCTTCCACGACGACATCTTCAAACGATTGGGTCACCTCATCATAGGTTGAAGCAACAACCTGATACTCTCCTTCCGGAAGTTCCACCGTATAAGAGCCACTATTAGCGATATTAATTGACTTTATGGTTATCATCGTCGCATCCAGAGCGTTCTCACAGGTGACCTCCTGACGAAAATCAATAGTCACATACTGCTCGTCAGAAGTGCTTCCACTGATCTCCACAGTGCCAGAGATGGTTCCCGGGGCTGTTGTCGCAGTCATCAAAATAAAGTCTATAGTTGTTGAGCTATCAGTCTGCAGGGTAACGGCAGCACATTCAGGAAGATAATCGGCCTGGACCGCAACCAGATTGTAGTTCCCCGGTTCAAGGAAGAGAGTATATTGATCGTTTTCGTCCGCCAGGGTACCCGCCTTGATGACAACCTGCTCTTCGACTTCAGGATTTCCGGGGTCAGTGACCTGTGCAGTGACCAGCGCAGTTCCTACAAGTGGGGCATCTGCGTCCAGAACCGTTCCGGAAATCAGTGAATAGTTGGCCGTATCGAGAACCTTGATCGTCGGTTTAAGTAGATATTTTCCACTTGAACCGGCCTGAACTACGGAACGCATGGCGTCAAAATCTAGAATTAATTCGGTGGTCTCGTTTTCATTGATATCGAAACCATTGACAATTTTCAGACCGGTGTTCGTACCACTTGGCACCTTCAATTCATGAGACGTATCATCCGGACTGATGATGTAGTTAGCATAAGGGTGGCGCATATCAAATATATTGAGACCCTGTTCCTCCGCAGTTTCCCCGATAATCAGCCGCATCTGTGTATAGTGACCGGCAGCCAGAGGGGTAATGCCAAGGGTTTCGCGAACCCCGTTGACCAGTTCCAGCAGATTGTAAGTTTTATCGGGATTGGCTACGGTTTCCCAGGTGTCGCTGCCATCATGATGAACGTCTACGCGGGCGATCGTCACGTAGACAGCCTGATATTCATCCGTTGAACTGTCGGTCAAGGATGTTGACAAGGTCCCCTGGCCTACCACTGAGTCGCCACCTGAATTGTCACCGCCACACGCTGTCAGGCAGAATCCAACCAAAGAAATAAGCAGGAGGATATTGAGTTTCCTCAGTATATTATGTTTCATGAAATGTTCTCCAACAATGTGAGTTACTGATTTCGCCGATCAATCACTCGAATAGCTTTCCCTTCGTGGCGTTTGATCGTTTGTGGTTCTACCAGCTTAACTTTGGCACTGACACCAAGTACGGTTGCCAAACGTTTCTCCGCATTAATAACAAACTGCCGCTGCTGCTTCATTTCATCAAAAAAGATATGTTCATTGACCTCAACCTGGACTTCCAGAGAGTCCATATTGTTCTCCCGATCAACAATCAACTGGTAATGAGGTTCACAGCCCTCAATCTGAAACAACACTTCCTCAATCTGGGTCGGGAAAACATTGACCCCTTTGATAATCAACATATCATCGGTTCGACCCCGGGTTTTTTCCATTCTTGCCAGGGTGCGGCCACAATCACAAACATCATAATTTAACCGAGTGATATCACGGGTGCGGTAGCGGATCATCGGGAAGGCCTGCTTGGTCAAGCTGGTCAGAACCAGTTCGCCGACTGACCCCTCCGGCAATACCGCTCCTGTGTCCGGATCAATAACTTCTGCAAGAAAATGGTCCTCTGCCAGGTGCATCCCTTGCTTAAGGAGGCATTCTCCCGCAACTCCGGGTCCCATTATTTCGGATAAACCGTAATTATCGGTCGCAATAATTCCCAGACGCTGTTCCAGTTCCACCCGCATCTGTTCACTCCACGGTTCCGCACCAAACAAGCCGACCCGTAGAGCCAGAGAACCGGGAGCTATCCCCTGCTTTTCCATTCGATCGGCCAGAGTCAAACCGTAGGATGGGGTACAAACAAGAGCCGATGAGCGGTAGTCCTGCATGATCATTAATTGTTTGTCGGTGTTACCGCCGTTTATTGGGATAACTGACGCCCCGATGGCCTCTGAACCATAATGTAGGCCGAAAGCACCGGTGAATAAGCCGTAACCAAAAGCGATATGAACGATATCTTCCTGAGTAACTCCGGCTGCGGTCATAAAACGGGCAACCAGCTCAGTCCAGGTTCTGATATCATCTTTGGTGTAACCAACAACCGTTGGTTTTCCGGTCGTTCCGGATGAGGAGTGGATCCGCACCACTTCGCGCATAGGGACCGCAAACATTCCGTAAGGATAATTAACCCGTAAGTCCTCTTTGGTCGTGAACGGTAGATGGTGTAAATCTTCCAGCGAGTGGAGATCACCAGGCTTGAAACCCGAATCTTTAAATTTAGCCTGATAACAAGGGACTTTATTTGCAACCAGAGATAACGTCTCTTGCAAACGTTTTAGTTGCAGTTGACGGATCTCTTCTCTGGGAAGAGTTTCAGCAGCACGATTCCAGATATTGACCGGCAAGTTCATAATATAATACTAAACCTTAATCTTCTTGTTTAAATACCTAAAGTTAACATCTTGATAATACAGAGGTGACTGATTTTATTTTTCACCGAACCAGAGGACTGAATTTTTTTTCGAGGTTCTTTTCGAAAATCATTCTGTCCCCGACATTGAAACGGTGAAAAAAACAAACTATCTCCCGATTGACTATATCGAGGTAATTCTCTCACTGGGCAAGATTTTAACACCATGACTTGAAAGAGCTGAGATAGCCTCATCAACATTATCAAAACGGAAAATAATAATGGCATTATTCCCGACCCGCTCGGCAAAAGCATACATATATTCAACATTGACATTATGCTGATCAAGA
This sequence comes from Desulfuromusa sp., assembly GCA_029934095.1. Classification (GTDB taxonomy): domain Bacteria; phylum Desulfobacterota; class Desulfuromonadia; order Desulfuromonadales; family Geopsychrobacteraceae; genus Desulfuromusa. The sequence continues at coordinate 3,744 of JAOZMV010000004.1, forward strand.
AGCTGTAGAATGGAGGTCAGACCCCCTGGAGAGTCGGGGACTTCAATGCCGATAACTTCTGTTATGCTGACAGTAAATCGCTGCTCCCTCAATACCTTGAGGGCTTTTTGACTATCATCGACGATCAGCCGTAAAATACCAAAATCAGAGGTGTCGGCTAATGACAGTGCGCGGATATTTATCCCGGTTTTGCCGAGAACCCCGGTAACTTCTGCCAGGCGACCCGATTTATTTTCAATAAAAATCGAAATTTGTTCAACTTTCATATCTGCCTCCTCAGGATTCTTGTTGACGGTTATCAATTACTCGCTTGGCTTTCCCTTCGCTACGGGTGATTGTTTTTGGTTCAACCAGCCGTATCTTACAGGTCACACCGAGTAAGTCCTTAATATCTTTTCTGATTTTATTCGAAAGGCCCTGTAGAACCTTAATTTCATCTGAAAACGTCTGTTCATTAACTTCAACCTGAACTTCCAGCGTATCCAGATTGCCATCCCGATCCACGATCAGTTGATAATGGGGTTCCACACCATCAACATTGAAGAGGACAGATTCAATCTGGCTCGGGAAAACATTGACACCACGGATGATCAACATATCATCGCTGCGACCACTCAAACGTTCTATCCGGGCGTGGGTTCGACCGCAGATGCAGGGTTCCTTGAACAGACGGGTAATATCGCGGGTGCGATAGCGGATCAGTGGAATTCCTTCTTTGGTGATGGTGGTAATGACCAGTTCACCTTTTTCACCATCGGGTAACACTTCGCCTGTTTCGGGGTTAATAATTTCCGGGATAAAGTGATCCTCCCAGATATGCAGCCCGTTTTGTGCTTCAATACATTCGATGCCGACACCCGGACCGAGAATTTCCGATAGACCATAAATATCAATTGCCTTGATGTTAAGTTTCGCTTCAATTTCCTGGCGCATCTTTTCGCTCCAGGGTTCTGCGCCGAGAATACCCACCTTCAGTTTCAACTTACGGATGTCAATCCCCTCCTCTGCTGCCACCTCAGCCAGGTATAAACTATAGGAAGGGGTGCAGGTGAGAACCGTCGATCCAAAATCCTGCATAATCATGAGTTGTTTTTTAGTATTTCCACCCGACATAGGGATAACCGATGCGCCAACCCGCTCGGCACCATAATGTGCCCCCAACCCACCGGTAAACAGACCATAACCGTAGGCATTATGGATGATGTCCCCCTGGTTGGTTCCTGCCGCGACAAAAGATCGCGCCATCAATTCGGTCCAGTTATCAATATCACGGCGCGTGTAACCCACCACTGTGGGCTTACCGGTTGTCCCCGAAGAAGCATGAATCCGCACAATCTGTTCCAGCGGAGCGGCAAACAAACCGTAGGGGTAACTGTCGCGCATATCTTGTTTCAGGGTGAATGGCAGATTTTGTAGATCATTGAGGCTTTTGATATCGGCTGGTTTAATTCCAGCTTTGGTGAAGGAATCCCGATAGAACGGAACGGTGGCATAAACCTTCTCGAGGGTCTGTTGTAACCGCTTTAATTGTAATGATTCGATCGCTTCGCGCGGTAAGGTTTCAAAATCGTCATTCCAGATCATCGCGATACCTCCCCACAGCCCAATTCAAATGCCTTCATATTGACATCCAGAAGACGTGGCGGAATCAATTTCTGTAGCGCTTCAAGCCATAATCCGCGTTCAAAGTCCAAAACATTCGACAGGGCACCAAGCAGGACCGTATTAACGGTTTTGGCGTTACCTGCCGCAAGGGCCAGACCCAGACCATCAACAATGACCGACAACGGAAACTGCTGACAGATCTTCTGTTCCAGATTCTCCGGATAGGCTTGTACGCCGCGGGCAACTGCCGGTGGGGAAATCTGCCAATTACTGCCGATAACCCGCCCATTCTTGCGTAACAAGGGGAGATAGCGGCAAGTTTCCAACAGTTCAAAGCTGAACAAAATATCAACTTCCCCTTCCGGGATAATGGAGGAGTAAATTTTCTCCCCATAACGAACGTGGGAAACCACGCTGCCACCACGCTGTGACATGCCGTGAATCTCATTCTTTTTGACATCCAGACCTGCCAGCAGCATCACTTCCGAGATCACTTCACTCGCCAGCAGAATTCCCTGCCCACCAACCCCGGCCAATAAGATATTGTTTACTTTACTCATGACTTATCACCATATTGCTGAAAGGCATCAAATCCACAGGTCTGCATACAAACCTTGCAGCCAGTACAAATAATTTTATCAACCACCGCTTTTTTCTTTTCACTGTCCCAAACAATTGCCGGACAGCCAATCTGGAGACATGCCTTGCAACCGGTACATTTATCATGATCGACAAACAGTGGCGGGCGTGGGATCTGGTTATCACGCGGAACCAGCATACAGGGTCGAGTGGTTATAATCACTGAAACTTCAGGACGGGCCATTTCCGCACGAATCACCTTGCCGGTCATCGCCAGGTCATAAGGGTCAAGGATGGTGACATGCTTGACTCCAACGGCACGGCAGAGCTGTTCCATATCAACCCGAGGCGCCTCCAGTTGATTCAGCAGATAACCTGAGGTCGGGTTTTCCTGCCGGCCAGTCATGGCGGTGATGCGATTATCGAGAATAATCAGGGTGGCCGTCGATTTATTGTAAACCATATCCATCAGGCCGTTAATTCCGGTATGGAGGAAGGTTGAATCACCAATCACGGCAACAACTTTGCGCTGCTCCTGTTCCGGTAAAACTTTACAGATACCCGTCGCGATGCCGACACTGGCACCCATACAGATGCAGGTATCCATGGCCGAAAGGGGGGGCATGAAACCCAGTGTATAACAGCCGATATCACCGCTGACATAAGCTTTTGCCTTTTTCAGTTCGGCGAAAACTCCACGGTGGGGACAACCGGGACACATGCTCGGTGGCCGTTGGGGAATCTCCGCGGAGGTATCCTCTACAGGGCTCTCCTGATTAAACAGTTGTTGTTTAATTCGACCCGGCGTCAGTTCACCACAAATGGAGAGCTTATCTTTACCGATAACAGTAATCCCCATTGCCCGGACTTGTTCTTCGATAAACGGATCGAGCTCTTCAATCACATAGAGGGTCTTATACTGTGAGGCAAACTCACGGATCAGCTGTTTTGGCAGCGGATAGACCATCCCCAGTTTCAGCACATCTGCATCGGGCATGGTCTCTTTTACATATTGATAGGAGACTCCGGAAGTGATAACGCCAACCTCCCCTGCCCCTTTTTCCACCTGGTTAAAAGGTTGCTGGCAACTCCACTGTTCCATATCAAGAGTGCGCTGTTCAACAATCTGGTGCCGTTTACGGGCATTTCCCGGTAACATCACCAGCTTGGCCGGGTCACGTTTCAGCTTTGGCTCGGGAATATCAGCAACCCGCTCACCCAGAAAGACCGCAGACTTGGAATGGGAAATTCGCGTGGTACTGCGTAAAAAGACCGGGGTGTCAAACTGCTCACTGATCTCGAAGGCGAGCTTAGTGTAATCAAGAGCCTCCTGACTGTCGGCAGGCTCCAGCATCGGAACTTTGGCAAACTTGGCAAAATTGCGATTATCCTGTTCATTCTGTGAAGAATGAAGCTCCGGGTCATCCGCTGTGACCAGAACCAGTCCACCACGTACTCCGGTATAGGAGAGGGTAAAGAGGGGATCGGCGGCAACATTGACGCCAACATGCTTCATGGTGACAAGTGTCCGGGCACCACCAAAAGAGGCACCGATACCGACTTCCAGAGCAACTTTTTCATTCGGTGCCCAGGAAGCATCAATTTCCCCATATTGGGTGATGTTTTCAAGTATTTCAGTGCTGGGAGTTCCAGGATAGGCGCAAGCAACCAGTGCCCCGGCCTCGTAGGTACCACGGGCAATCGCTTCGTTGCCGGAGAGTAGAACTTTCTTCATAATGACCCTTGGATAGAGATAGAAATAATGGGTTAAAGGTACGGGCTAAAATAAACAACCGGGATAATAGGCAATTGCTAGGAACCTGTCAATCGGAGCATAACACCTTCCAGTAAGCCACAATCAGAAACTTTAATCTTTGAAAACTGAAACTGTCGCATCAGGGTTAACAGAATCTGCAGACCGGGAAGAATCAAATCCCCACGCCCTTTTTCCATCCCTGGCAGCGCTTCTCTTTCCAATGCTGAAAGAAGTTCCAGCTCCTGTTGAAGATTAGTCAGCCAACTCATTGATATTTCGCAATTATTTATCAGTGCAGGTTCATATGTTCTCAGTTGAAGATGGATGGCTGCCAGAGTAGTAATGGTGCCGGCCGTCCCTATGAACTGGTAATCGAGTCCCGCCAGTCCGAGCTGCTGAAGTTGCTGGGTGAATTGTGAAATAATAGTATCAATGTAGCTTTGCCTCTCACTGTCTGAAGAATATTCCTCACAAAGGCTCACGACACCCAGAGGATAACTTCTCTGTAAGCAAATTTTCCCAGCCACAATACAGACCAACTCGGTACTGCCACCGCCGATATCGATAACTATTGCGTTATCAGGGGTTGGAGCAATCACCGACAAAACCCCCAGTGTCGTCAGCAGCGCTTCCTCTTCCCCCTCAATCACCTCAATATTCAGACCGGTTACAGCAACAACCCGAGCGATGAAAGTGTGACGATTTTTTGCCTTACGTAAGGCCGCAGTCGCAACAGCACGAACTTGAGAAACATCTGCCGCGGCAATAATATTCTGATAGGACTCCAGAGTTTTGAGTGCTCTCTCCATTGCTGCAGCAGATAAACCGGTATCAACAGTAAAATCTCCCGCCAGTCTGGTCATCTCGCGATGATAACTCTGCGGCAGAATAATGCCATTGTGACACTCCCCCAGCAACATTCTGATGGTATTACTGCCCACATCAATCACTGCATGCATCTACTTTTCTCCAATGATTGCCTCAGAAATATTATAGGTAAGATGACCAATTTTTTCATAATTATGGAGGATATCAATAAAAACCAAACCGGGCTGAACAGCACATTCCCCGGTGTGTAAGCGTTTCACATGATTCTTTCTCAGACTCTCTTCCATGGCCGCAATGGTATCTTCATATTCAATCGCCTTAGCGCTGATAGTTCTATCTTCACTTTCCAGGGCATTAAAGACAAATTGCAGAAATTCACACGTTGTTTCAGCGATACGACCCACTTCATTTTCACCCAGATGAGAAAAAACAATTTTTTCTTCATACTTTTGCAGTCCCAGCATCCAGATCTCCTCACAATGATTTCCGATCCGCTCAAGATTATTGACGATTTCCATCAAAGAGCCGAGTGATTCTGAAGTTTCAGCAGAAATTGCCCGCTGGGATAACTTGACTAAAAAATCGAGAATTTCGCGCTGTAAAATATTGGCCAACTGCTCTTTCTGCTTCAGGGTACTGATTCTTTTATAATGACCATCTTCGAGAAAAAGTGAGGTTTCTTCAACCATCTCCAAAACAATCTGTCCCATCCGCTTGGTTTCACGGCGAGCTTGTCCAATTGCTACGGAAGGTGTATTCAAAACCCGATCGTCAATAAATTTCACTTGCAGATTCTCGTGTTTGTCTGTTCCGCGGATAATCAGGGTTGAGAGTCTTGCCAGAAAACCAATCAGGGGGAGAAATATGAGGGTATTGATAACATTAAAGAGGGTATGAGCATTGGCAATATGTCGGGCGATATAGGGTTTGTCCCCAAGGTGCGCAGCGTAACTGCTGGCCTGAGCCTGGGTTTGGATGACAAAATCGGCATCCCCGGGGGTTATAGCAGAGACCAGACGCATAAAAACCGGCATCAGTATCAAGATGTAGAGCACCCCCAGAACGTTAAAAAGAAAATGGGAAAATGCGGTTCTTTTAGCCGCAAGATTGGCTCCAATAGCGGCAATGTTGGTGGTAATGGTCGAGCCGATGTTCTCTCCAAGAATCAGCGCAACACTGCCCTCAAATGTTAACAGCCCCGAACTTGCAAGAACCAGAGTAATACCGATGGTCGCGCTGCTGCTCTGGACGATAATTGTCACCAGGGCACCAATTAAAACACCAAGTAACCGATAATCGCCAACCAGCAAGAACAAATGCTGAAATTCCACACTGGTTTTTAAGGGGATAAAAGCGTGCTTCATTGTCGCCAGACCTAAAAACAGCAATCCAAAGCCAAGAATAATTTCACCAACATAGGTATGTTTTTTGTTCTTGCTGAAAAGTCTGAGGCCGGCGCCCAGTCCAATGGCTGGAAGGGCAAATTTACTGATATTGAAAGCGATCAACTGGGCGGTAATTGTGGTGCCGATATTGGCTCCCAGAACCACCCCGATGGCTTGAATCAAGGTCAGCAGCCCGGTATTCACAAAGCCGACAACCATAACTGTAGTTGCACTGGAAGACTGAATAATTGCCGTCACGGCAACCCCGACCAGAGCCCCGATAAACCGGTTGTTGGTCAAGGCGGCCAGAATCTTGCGCATTTTATTACCAGCTATTTTCTGCAAACCTTCCGACATGATTTTCATGCCGAACAGAAACATTCCCAGACCGCCCAATAGTCCAAATATGAGTTGCTGATTTAATAACGCAGACATGATCCCTCCCGAATAGATAGGGTCGGTATCGCAGGAAAAAGAGAAAAGCTGATAACGGGTTTAACGTACGAACTTTATAACGGGAGAGTCGATTTCACAACAAAAAACCGGCAGCAAAGCTGCCGGAAAATGGAACCTTGACTCCAGTTGCAACTTAACTCTTGTTTGACAAACTGGCAACCAACATGGTGCGGTAATCTTCCTTTGCACTGCGGATTCTCGCACTGAAGATTTTAACAATATTCAAGGTTAATTGCAGGGCAAGTTGTGGCTCATCACTCATCAGAGTGTTGAAGTTATCCCGATTTAAACTGTAGAGTAGTGCATCTTCAGTAATCTGGGCAGTGACAGTGCGATTTCCATCATCAATCACCGCCAGTTCACCAAAAACATCGCCAGCACCGAGGGTCATCAGCTCCTGTTCCTTCACTTCAGCCAACATTTGTGAAATCTTGACGCTCCCCTGGACAATGATATATAGAGCTTCACCCGGCATATTTTCGATAAAAAGGGTCTTTCCTTCAGCCACTTGACTCTGGGTGAAAATCGAGCTGAGCAGCTTGAGCTCTTTGCCCTCAATCCCCTTAAACAATTGGCTCTCTGCAAATTCAGATAAATCGACCTGGCTCATAAATATCACCTTTTAACGGAAACAGGGACAATCAGTCCCTGTAATTTTCAGTATAATTCAAATAATTTTGAGCAGACTGCTGAAGATGAACCACTTCACTAGCCGACAAATGGCGCATATATTTTGCCGGAGACCCCCCATATAAAGTGCCAGAAGGGATCTGTGTCCCCGGAGTGACCAGGGCCCCGGCAGCGACCATGGCATCATCCGCAACTTCCGCAGCATCCATAACCACAGCACCCATACCAATCAAACAACGGTTGCCGATTTTACAACCATGCAGGGTCACGTTATGACCGATGGTGACATCGTCTCCAATAATAGTGGGATGGGTTTTGTGGGTGACATGGACGACAGTTCCATCCTGAACATTGGTTCTTTCGCCAATCCGGATAAAATTAACATCACCACGAATCACCACCTGAAACCAGATACTGGAATCAGCTCCAATTTCAACATCACCAATAATTTCTGCTGACCCAACATGAAAAACAGTGTCAGCGAGCTTGGGAGTTATCCCTTGATAACTATGCAACATTCAGGGGCCTGTCTGTCAACGAAAAGACCCACTCACAAAAATAAGTGAATGGGTCTGTCTTTGTGGGTTTTTACTGAGCATCAAAATCAGCGGTCTACACGTTCCCGCAACTCTTTGCCAACTTTAAAGAAGGGTAATTTCTTTTCATTGACCTGGATAATCTCACCCGTTTTTGGGTTGCGGCCCGTATATGCTTTATAGTCCTTGACCATGAAACTGCCGAAACCACGGATTTCAATCCTGTCATTATCGATCAATGCCTGTGACATTGTATCAAAAATCAGATTAACAATCTGTTCCGATTTTTTATAGGTCAGGTTGTTCTTGATTGAAAGTGTCTCTACCAGTTCAGACTTGTTCATAATGCCCCCTTACGGGTTTTTACGGGCTAATATCAAGATCCACTGTTGTCAAGAATATACAATATATTTCACCCATGTCAAGAAGATCACATGAATTTCAAGCAGTTGTGAAAACTTAGATAATCGTAAACGGCGACAAAGTCCAAATAACCTTGGCATCACCGGCACCGATATTTTCCCACCGGTGGGGAAGATGTGATTTAAACGAGAGGCTGTCTCCCTCTTCAAGGATATAAACCTCATCGACAATCGTCATTTTCAAGCGGCCCTTCATCAGGTAGATCAGCTCATCACCCGGATGATACATGTTGGCTGTGCCACTCTTACCACCCTTCTGTACCGTACAGAAAAATGACATGAACTGGGGGTCGCGCAGTCCAGAAGTGAAGGACTCGGTATGCATGTTGTATTCGTCATCATAGACAGTTTTATCCCGTTGACCGGGGTGGGTATGGACAATTTCATGCGAAGAGGAGACATCTTCAACAAAATAGTTGATGCTCTTGTCGAAGACAGTTGCAAGACGCATCAAAATTTCAACAGATGGGATTGTCAATCCCCGCTCTATTCTTGAAATCATGTTGGAAGAGACTTTAGATCTCTCCGCCAGTATTTGAATGGTCAGATCTTGTTTAAGCCGGATCTCTTTTAACTTTTTACCAACAATTTTCTTAACTTGCATGATTAAATAACTCCTTCTCTAACAAAATCTTATTACACATTGGGGGGCGGTGAAACAGCCCAGAGAATTTTAGATTGCTGGTCAGCAGCATTTTTCCAGCTATGCGGCAGCGTTGCTTTAAAGCTGATTGAATCCCCCTTCTCCAGGTGAAAATCCTCCCCTTCAATATTAAAATCAAGGCATCCTTCAAGGACCATAGCAAACTCTTCACCGGTATGAACCATTCCCCCTTCACCACTATCACAGTGGGGCTCAAGGGTATCGACAAAAACTGAAAAACCGGGATCACGCAGCCCCTGTGTTAAACTGTTGATCTGGTGTTTGTGTTCAAAAAAGAAGATCGGCGCACCCTGCTCCGACGGGGTAAAAACAACCGTATTCCCTGTTTCTGCCTCCTCAACAAAATGGCTGAGGCTTAAGCCTAAAGCATCTGCCAATTTCATCAGGATTTCGACTGACGGTATCGTTAAGCCCCGTTCGATTCTGGAAATCATATTTGAGGAAACACGAGACATCTCAGCAAGGACCTGTATCGTTTTATCCCGCTTAAGACGTGCTGATTTCAGTTTCCTGCCAATTAATTTTTTTACCATTTCAACATACTCCATAGTGGTTTATAAAAAACATTTTTAACATCCAGGGTCAGGGCTGTCAATACTATATGGGATATTTGAGGCGTGAAATGGTAACAAGTGTTGGGTCATCTTCGACCGGTACTATTTACCGGGGAGGCTAAAACACCCCGGTAACACACTCTGTGTAACCAGTGAGCTTATCCGGGATCGAGAGTTTCCCGTATTTTGGTTAATAGCACTCTTGGTTGAATCGGTTTATTCAGTAACATAACATCTTCCCGTACCAGCCCCTGTTCACGGAGTGAATCAAAGGTATAGCCACTGATGAAAATAATCGGAATAGCTGTTCTTTTTCTGATTTCCTGATAAAACTCGGTTCCCTTGATCCCCGGCATAACAACATCGGAGAGGATAAGTGCTAAATTGCTGTCTTGCTGATCCAGAATTTTCAATGCTGCTTCAGCACAGTCACTCGAGACAACCCGATAACCGACAGTGGTCAAGATACTTGCCGTAGATTCTCTCACTAAGGGATCGTCTTCAACCAGCAAAACAGTTTCATCTCCCCCTGGAAGCTGGTCATTCACGGTCGTCAACTGCGGCGGAAGCCATTGAGATGTCATTGGCAGATAAATTTTAAAACACGAACCTTCTCCAATAACACTGTCAACCAGAATATAACCTTTATGTTGCTTGACTATCCCCCACACCATTGCAAGTCCGAGACCGGTCCCCTTGCCGGTATCTTTGGTGGTAAAAAAAGGATCAAATATCTTCTGTTGTATCTCCATGGGAATACCGGTGCCACTATCTTCGACAGTGATCAAGGCATGCAGTCCCGGGGTGCCATAGCCATAGGTCTGGCAAAAGCTGTGATCAATTTCTATCTTTTCGGTCTTAATTGACAAGACCCCGCCAGCGCTCATGGCATCGCGAGCATTGGTCGCAAGGTTCACCAGGACCTGTTCAAATTGAGAGGTGTCAGCCAGAACCACCAACTGTTGAGTTGATAGAGTCAGCGTCAGTTGAATCTGCTCGCCGATCACCTGGCCAAAAATATCCCGAACATTCAATACCAATTGATTCAAATCAACCGGGGTGGAGGGTTCAGATGTTTTACGGCTATAGGCCAGGAGTCCGTGGGTCAATTGTGAACCACGCTCTGCCGCTTCCCCGATTTTCATGATTTTAGATAAAATCTTTGGCGTATCGGTCAGCTGTGATTGTAACAGCCCTACATATCCGGAAATGACCGTCAATATGTTGTTGAAGTCGTGGGCAATCCCCCCCGTCAGAGTACCGATGGCCTCCATCCGTTGTGAGTGTAATAATTGTTTTTCCAGAGTTTTTCGCCGGGTGATATCGATAAAGGTCATCACTCCCCCGACCAGTTGATTATCCCGATTCATCGGATGCCCCCAGTATTCAACCGGGATCTGATGACCATCACGATGGGTGAAAAATTCATCTTCACTGGTGACCTTCTTGCCGCTTGCAATAGCAGCAATAAACGGGCATGCGGCGAGCCCAAAAACACTTTTATTTAAGTCTACAGGACGAATCAACTCGCAGAAGTTTTTGCCGATAAGCTCTTTTTCATCCGTATAACCGAGAATATTAACCGCTGAAGGGTTACAGAACACCGCCTCCCCCTGCATATCAAGGCCAACAATCGCTTCAGCAGTCGAGTTAAAGATGATTCTCAACTTCTCTTCACTGCGTGACAGTTCCCGAACATAATGCATCCGTTCACATTCGGCTGCCGCCCGCGACGTAATCACCGACAACAGCTCTTCAACGTGTGGCACCGATTCCAACGGCTGGCTGGAATAAGCACACACGCACCCCATCACCCGCTGATCATGACCAAACATCGGGCCACCAATAAAACTGGAAATATTTTTTAAAGGGAGAAAGTCACTGGCAGAAAAAAGTGCCATCGCATTATCAGGATAAATACTGAATTCCCCTTGCAATACCTGATGAAATGGAGTATCCGCAACCGGCAACCGGGTGGGCGACCGATATTGACCATCCAGAAAGCTGGCCCGGACTTCCAGAACATCACCATGCACCACCCCGATACAGGCACCGTCCACATGGAGCCAGTCACAGAGGTTGCGGACAATTTCTTCCAGACATTCCTGCCCGGTTAAGCCAACCGTGCTGCGGACCAGGGTTTGAATCGATGCTTCATACTTTTCACGCAGAGTGATATCGCGAACAACCGAAAAAAAGACGTTTTGACCATCCAGCTCAAAAAGTTGACTGCCGATTTCTACCGGAATCCAACGATCGCCGCTGGACAGTAACTCTGTCTTATAAAGGGTTTTCCCCGACGTCCTGATGTCATCAATAATGGTGACGTAAGCGCTCTGATCCTCAAGGGCAACCCGGTTAATCTGGTAAGGTGATAATTTAAGTAACTGCTCACGCGAAAGTTGCAGCATTTCACAAGCGACATCGTTGACCTCAATATATTGTCCCGGGGTCCCATCAGAGTGACACTCAGCAATAAACACAGCATCCGCCATCCCATTAAAAAGTCGCAGAAAATAGTCTCTCCCCTGTTGTTCAAACACTGTGGCCATCGTGATCCTCACCTGAATATCATTTTAAATATCTTGATTTTAAACCAAATCAAATCCAACCAGCGCATTGTAGCGTTTGAGCAGTAAAATCGCTAGCGGCTTCAACAAACTGACAGGTAAAAAATTCCTTTGCAAAGAGACGCGACTATGCTAGTTTTCTGCGGTTCTAACTAATTTTAAGAGGAGAAAGCTGCATGACCACATTTTTAATCGGATTGCATATTACTGTTTCAATCGCTTTAATAGTTATTGTTCTGTTGCAAATGGGCAAAGGGGCTCAGGCAGGAGCATCATTTGGTGCAGGTGGCAGTCAGGCCATGTTTGGTTCTACCGGTGGCAACTTCATGAGTAAAGTGACGGTTGCTGCTGCAGTTATCTTCATGTTGACCAGTTTGACACTGGCTTATTTTTACACCTCTCCAAGCTCTCAGACGATGATGCCAAGTTCGGTAGATGTGCCAGCTGCCACAGCGCCGGCACCGACGCCAGAACAAAAATAGTAAATTATTATTGACAGTCAAGGAGACGATTAAGTATAAAGACAACCCTTTTGCCGAAGTGGTGGAATTGGTAGACACGCACGCTTGAGGGGCGTGTGGCTTACGGTCGTGCGAGTTCGAGTCTCGCCTTCGGCACCAAAAGTTAGTCCAGTAATGTCCATAGAAGTCCAGAAAGCCCGCTCTTGCAGCGGGTTTTTCTTTTTCTATTGTCCTACGTAGTCCATCCTGATAGCATGAAATCCAAGCGTTATGACGGTGTTCTTGACGGTATCTTGAATGCCGTCAAGCCAGATACCGTCAAAAAGGAGGAAAGCCCATGCCTAAAAGGATTAAGCCCCTCTCTGACATTCAAGTAAAAACTGCTAAACCAAAAGACAAAGCTTATAAGCTGGCCGATGGTAGCGGTCTATTTCTCCTGGTCACTCCTACTGGAGGAAAGCTATGGCGAATGGATTATCGATTTAACAACAAGCGCAAAACCCCAAATGGCTTTCATCTGCAATTGTCAAAATATTTGTTTTACGTGAAAAGAGTTCCAGCATCACAGGGTAACCCTGCTGCGAAGGACGCTGGAACCGGTAGAAAACTTTTTCACCGGTACTTTTTTCCTGAAGTTCATAACCTCCTGCGTGAATAAAATCCCAGAAAACGGCTCCAAATTCGGGGTCAAGAGCCTCCAAACAAAGAACAATATCGAGATCTTTAGTCGCACGAGGATCAAGTCCCGCATCGTTCAAAACGAGCCATGTTGCGGCCCCACCAATCAGAATATAACGATCTTGATACGCTGCAAAGTGGGCAGAAAATTCATCGAGACCTATAACCATAAAAATTTCTCCAGCATCTCTTCTAAAGCGATTTTGACCCGTTCATCTGTTTCATCGATTAAACTCAGATAGAGAGAAAACGGATCGACGCATTCGGCGGAAGCAAACAAGGCGGGATCATAACGCCAAAGCTGAACCAGACATGTCCCTTCGTCTTCAACCGGAATTTCTTCAATATCTGCGGCTATTTTTTTCCAGTTTTTACGCCCCAAAGCATAAATCGGTTCTCGTGGAGAAGAGAGCATACTTTGTTGCGCCAATGCAGTTTCACCAGCAGCCACACGCATATTTTGTGGAAGACCATGTTCTGCAATTCGCACGGTTTCACGGACCGGATTGCGCATATAAGGCAGGGTCTTCTCCCAAAGATGTTTCACAGATTCGGGGGACAGTAACCGTTCGCGCCCTTTACGTTCGACTGTGCCTATCTGGCTCGATTCTATCTCATCAAAAGCCCGGGACATCGTCATTGTCGTATAGTTCAGTCTCGTGGCTAATGCTTTTGGTGTGACAGGATTGCTAATCCCTCCAGTTAAAGCAAAAACCAAAACAGCTTGCGTGGCAGGGCTGACAACATCCACAGAAATCAGCTCGTTTTTCCCTCTTCTTGCCTGTATTGCTAAACCAAGAGTCGGCCAAAACATCTGCTGGCCTGGGACTACGAAAGGGATCTGACGTTCGACCAGACGCCGCCGGGTATAGCCAGGCAGCCCTTCGGCAATCAGACAATAGCCATCAAACTCTATGTCGGATGGAATGAGTTGTCGCAAGTGTTTTACAAATGCGGCAGGGCGAAAGCTGGTAGTATCCTTTATCAGAATCCCCCAAAAGCAACGTTTGCCGATGATGATTTCCCGTAAGTCGTATTGCTGATTTAAGTATTGCGGCAGGCTTCTGGACACAGCTGTCCCCCAGACGGCGGGCAGGCCAGCCACCTTCGCTATGTATTCAACAAATTGGTGGGATAAAGTTTTCATAATTGCCACGTTAACATTTTATTGCACGATAACATTTAAAAAGTTATTGTGCAATAAAATGTTACCTAATTGATTTTGCTATCTTTTATTGCAAAGTATTTTTCCTCAAGCGTCAAATGATGACCATTGATCCGGGCACAACAAGGACTTCAGGATTACAAACTGTAGCGGCACGGACTGCTTCTTGAGGGCGGCTCACTATTTCCATCAATCATCCAACGTTTTACCGGCAACACTACCCATCTTTACCGACATTTTTTGAATTCTTTACCGACGCTTTACCGACAGTCACATGCACAAAATCATCAAAGTAAACTCTGGAATTTTCTCCAGCAGCGATCAGGTCGAAGATTTCTTGTTTTTTCATGCAATATCACCCTCTTGGGCGAGCCTATAACAGGACAAAACACCTACTAGAGCGCCGCAAAATGATGCAGACATGGGCTGATTATCTTGATGGGTTAAAAGCTGGGGCAAAGGTGATTCCTCTGCACAAGGCTGAGCGGAAATAATAAATTGAACAAATTTTTTACCATTGAGGCAACTCAAGAATCCTGAAAGTCGGTCGACCATACTCGGCACTTGCAACAATACATCGTAGGTTTTCAGCTACTTGTACGTCGGCCGCATCATGTGTATGACCGGACAAAACCAAAAACTGGGTCTCAGGATTATTTGACGCAATATCCTTCAGGGCATCGCCTGCTGTCTTGGAACAAAAGAAAGGGAGACCTTCCTCTGACGGTTTTCCCATATACAAACAGGCTTCGGGAAAAGGCGGAACATGGGTTAGCACGATGACCTTTCTGTATTTCGTTGCTGCTTCTTCGACATATTCAAAGAGATAGTCAGCAGCCTCCACCCCAAGCTGACATACCTGTTCAAACTGACCACGTTTACTCAATCCAGATAGTTCTTTGATGTATAGAAAATCGTTCAGCGACAAGGAAGAATTGAAAAATGAACCAGCTCGGCCATCCCCCCAGCACCCGTGGCCAACCAGTCCAATATTGCCTGTTAATTGAACTACTCCTGTTGAAGGTAGCCACCATATTTCATTATGAGTTTTCGTGATGCTTCTCGCTAATTCCCGCACTTTGTAAATACTTGTTCCATAATAATCGTGATTACCCAATACGAAATAAATTGGCACAGGAACTTTCTTCTGTAGTTTCAACAGCCAAGGTTCCAGTTCCTCGGGATTGCAAATATCACCACCGACCAGGATGCACTCTGGCCGTTCTTCACCAATTGTCTCAAAGAAGGTTCTTCTGGATTTTTGATTTAACCATTCAAGGTGAATATCCGTCAGCCATGCTATTTTCATAATGAATCCGATCAGAATTTTTTCAGAAAGTTTGCAGATCGATTATCATTTGCCACTTCCGCCACTCTCGTTTTCCCGCAGATATTCAAATTAACGCTCTTCAGGTGATTTCCATTTCAGAAAATGCTCAAGAGCATCGATGCTCCCAACCAATTCGCGTGCTAATTTCAAGCGTTCCAACAATCTGACCTTCTCTTCATCACCTAAATTGACAGCCTGCTGCTCGGCATCACGGAAAAACTGTTCAATCTGATTTGCCTTTCCCCACTCAGAAATGATCTGAAAAATTTCATCTCTACTCTCTTTTTGTGCCTCAGCTGCTCTCCGTTCAGCCTCTATTTTGCGTCTTTGGGCCGATTCAATTTCCCACTGTTTTCTTTCCAGTTCGGCTTGACGCTCCCACTCTTCCACCATGCGGGCAATATCAACCGCCGCGCGCTCAAGCTCTCTGGCGATCGTCTTAATTTGTCTGAACAACTCTCGTTTTTTGCTCTCCTGCCAGCGCTTGTCCCATGTCGCCCTACTGTAGGGTGAATATGCTTGCAAACATAATCTGCCAGTGGCCATTTCCAGAGTTGTGGTCCAGCTATGATCATAACCCCGCTTAGGTGGGATGTAATCTTCCACACGGACATACTTGCCATTCACGCTGCGGACATCAACTTCTTCTGACATTTCAATAATTGTCAAGCCGATTGCGACCGTACCAATATAGACAACTGTACAGCGGTGAGGACGCCAGAGATTGTTATGATAGTACCCCCGATATTTTTTCGGTACTTCGCGTTCATCAATCTCGTCACTATAAAACCCAGCTCCTTTCGGAGATAGGACAACCCGATGTCCATGGTCTTCCAGATAGGTGAACAACTCATTGGCAAAAGTCAGTGCTTTATCCAAGCCTGCCTTGGTAACTGCCAGATCAATCAGCGTCCATTTTGCGGGTTTCAGATAGTCCGCCTCATAGGACAAATGAC
>JAOZMV010000088.1 GCA_029934095.1 Desulfuromusa sp.
GGTTGTTCCATACTTAATCCTCTTGAGTTGAGTATTATTTTACTCAGTTAAGTTTATGGAAAATTGACGCGGTTGTCAAAAAAGAATCATTAACTTTGAGTTAAAATAAAACCAAGTAAAATTAAATAGTTATGAAATTTTGTCAGATTTATTTAAAATTGTTAAAAACTTAAAATTGCCAATGTTTCAGCTGTTACCAGCCTGATGACGGATAATTATTTCTTTTGTTATTAGTATGTTAAAAGGTTTGGATTAGTAAATTTTATTTCTAGTAAATTTTATTTTTAGGAGATATTTATTAGCGGGGAAAATGTTTAATATTGTATAACTTGTTGATTATTAAGAGGTTTTGTCAATAATCCACTTGATGAAATAGTAGATCTGGATGATAATGGCATATTAAACTGACATATTTGGAACCAAATCAATTGTTCTCATGGGGGTGAGACTGTTGGTCGAGGGGGTTTGACGGGGGCTATGGAAGCATCTGGAAAAATATTTTCTGCGCAGGATATTGCAGATGTGCTTTGCATGCCACAGGTGCTGGCCGATTTAATTGAGGCCTGTCTTGGTGGGAGTGATGCTCAGCTTCTGGCTGATATTATTCTTCAGGATGCTGCCCTTTCGGCAAAAATAATTCTTGCTGCCAGTAAAACCAGCTCCAAACCCCTGGATCCACTCGAACCCGTCTCATCGGCTATCCAGCAGTTGGGGATCCCGATGATAACTGGTATCGCTCTGCGATCTGCCAGACAGGTTGTCCGCCACAATTTTACTCCCCAAGAATTGTCTTTTCAGTATGGTCTTTGGTTCTCCTCGCAGATTTCCGGATTGGTTGCTCGCTGTTTAGCTCCTTCGGTCAATTATCCTCATATTGAGGAGGCACAATTAAGCGGATTACTGCTGAATCTTGGTATCCATGCATTGTTTATTCGTGAGGGAAGCAATTACGTTGATTTAGATGTCAATCCCTGGAGCAGTGCAGTCCAATGCCACCTGGAAGAGACTAATTATAAGACTAACCACCTGGAGATTGCAGATAAGTTGATTGAACAATGGCAGCTTGATTCATTTCTGGCTGATGCCATACGTTTTCTACATGCTGATATTGTCCAGATTGAGCAGAGTGGGGTGTTGCTGAAAATTGCTCGTCTGGTGCAGCAGTTTTGCCAGGACTCACAACGGTTAACGGTTGAAACTGAAGCGCTGGCAGAGCGTTTATTCGGGTTCAGTAAAAGTGAGATTGAGTATTTATTCGATTGGGCCAGTGGCCTTTATCCTTCCTTCGGCACCTTTTTAAATAATTCTGAAAAGCTGCAAGAAGAGATGGCTGCGGCTCTGGATCGTTTGACTGAGTTGTCCTTTATGCTGGCAGATCAAGAGGCGGCTCGTACCCGTTTAGGTGGCGGTAAAGATCTAAAGGAGCTGGTCGGAATTGCGCGAAATCTCTATCTGGATAACAGCTCGGCAAGCGAGGCAATTTTCTTTTTGCTTGATCAAAAAAATCTCCAGCTGACGGGAATTTCGACGGCAGGACAACCGAGACTGATCGGTGAACTGAAAATTTCTCTGCAGGCTGAAGTCAGTTTGGTTTCTGCGGCGTTACTTAATGGTGTCCCCTATGATTCTTTTCAGCCGCCACAGCCACTGACTGTGACCGATCATTTACTCCTCCGGCTCTGCAAAGGGCTTGGCATGAGCTGCCATCCTTTACACTTTGAGGGGCGAGGGCAGGGGGTTGTGGTTCTTGGGGTTGATTCAGTCGCGGGTTTAGAACGGTTGCAATCACTGCAGCTGAAAATGTTTAGCCAGGTGGTCAGTGCTGCTATGGTGAGGGTGTCGGTGGAAGCTCAAGAACATTTTGATGATGGTACTAATCTGCTCCGCCGTGTCAGTCATGAGGTCAGCAACCCACTGACTATTATTGGTAACTATGCGGGAGTGTTAAATCATTTGCTGGTAGATAACGATAGCCAGAAATTAACCGAATCGATCAAAAATGAAGCGCGACGAATCGATGATATTGTTAACTATTACCTTAACCGGCAGGAAATTCCAGAATTTCCGGAACACAGTATTGATTTGCATCAGCTGGTGCGAGATATAGCTGATAGTTTAGGTGATGTGGAGTTCAAACCACGTAAAATTATCCCCAAGTTTGACCTGCAAAGCACTCTGGATAAAATGGTCACTAACCCTGTTCTGGTTAAACAAATTCTGATTAATCTGCTTAAAAATGCCGCTGAAGCTGTTGATGAAGGTGGCCTGATACAAATAGTTACACGTGACGGTTATTCTGCTGATAGAGGCAGGCATGTTGAAATTATTGTTCAGGATAATGGTTCAGGAATAGCACCACAATTGCAGGAAAAGCTATTTAAACCAGTTGTAAGTTCCAAAGGAGCCGGACACGCTGGTGTTGGCCTGAGTATCGTCAAAGGGATGGTGGACGATCTTGGTGGCTGGATCAGTTACCATAGCTCAGTAGAATCTGGAACCAGCTTCCATTTGCAGCTTCCTTGTGGCGATGATCGTCCGGTGAATTCCAGGAGTATTTGTGCAAAGTAAAAATTCTGAAAATATTGTACCTGCTGAGAAAACCGGGCAATCACATATTTTGATTGTTGATGATCAGCTGTCTTTATTGTTCAGTTTGCAAGCTTTGTTGAAAATCAACGGCTACCAGGTTGAGTTGGCAAAAAGTGGTCGTGAAGCCATCACAAAACTGCAGGGTGCTGATTATCAACTGCTGTTGCTGGATCTGCAGATGCCAGGGATTGATGGTCTTGAGGTGCTTGAATTTGTCCGTCAGTCAAAACTGGATATGGAAACTATTATTGTCAGTGGAGATACATCTTTTGTTGCTATAAAAAATGCGCTGCGGCTTGGTGCGTACGATTTTATCAGGAAACCGTACAACCCCGAAGAGGTACTGACAGCGGTGAAGCGGGGTATTGCACATTGTCGACAGGAAAAACAGATGCTACAAACTGAACACTCGCTAGATGAGTCAGAACAGTTGCATCGGTTTATCGTCAATAACTCTCCCGATTTTATTTACATGCTCGATAGCCAGGGCATTTTCACCTATGTTAACGATGTCGTGGATGAGCTTCTTGGCTATAAACGCCACGAATTACTCGGCCGCCATTTCTCTTCTATCATCCATCCACATAACGCGGCTGAAATACATAATTTTTTCAGTGAACAGCGCGCTGGAGATCGGGCAACCCGCAGTATCGAGATCCGTTTATTGGTCAATCAATCGAGTGCTCGAGTGGAGTCTTTCGACAATGCCGAGTTGATTGTTGAGCTGAATGCTGTTGGGATCTATGAGGAGGAAGCCGGCAAAAAAGAATTTGTCGGTACTTTGGGTAGCGCCAGAGATATTTCAGAACGTAAATCTTCAGAGGAGCATATCAGCCATCAGGCCTATCATGACCTGTTGACCCAGCTCCCGAATCGTATTTTGTTTGATGACAGGATGAGCCAGACGTTTGCCCATGCAAAGAGGACCGGGCAGAAATTTGCGATGCTGTTTATGGATCTGGATCGCTTTAAACTGATCAATGATACCCTCGGGCATGTGATGGGGGACCTGGTTCTGCAGCAGGTTTCGGAGCGTATTCTCAGTTGTCTTCGTGCAGAAGATACTCTGGCTCGATTTGGTGGTGATGAGTTTTGCCTGCTGTTGCCCAATATCCCCGGCAAGGAGAGTGTTGCTGCCGTCGCCGAAAAAATTCTCAAAGCGGTGCGACAACCTTTCAGTATCAATGATCATGAACTCTATTTAAGCTTGAGTCTGGGAATTGCAATTTATCCGGATGCAGGAAAAACTGGAGAAGCCTTGCTGCATAGCGCCGATGTTGCCATGTACCACGTTAAAGCAACCGGAAAGGATAATTATTGTTTTTACGCTGATACCATGAGCAATCATTCCAATTTTCTGTCGTTTGAGCAGGATATGCACTCAGCGTTAGAAAAAAAACAGTTTCAGGTTTTTTTTCAGCCAAAAGTCAATCCCTCCAGCCATATGATTGTTGGGATGGAGGCGTTATTGCGCTGGCAGCATCCAGAACGGGGACTTCTTTACCCTGAAGATTTTATTGCGGTGGCGGAGTCATCAAAACTGATAGTTCCTATTGGTACCTGGATTTTACGCCGGGTCTGCGAAGAAGTTGTCCGTTGGCAGAAACAGGGTTTGCCACGGATCAAGGTTTCACTGAATGTATCTCCGGTACAGCTTCAACAAACTGATTTTGCCGATAATTTTATCCGCACGTTGCAGGAATTCAAGCTTCAGGCTGATCTTTTTGAGATTGAAATCACTGAGCATGGTCTCTATAAGGGTGAGCAGGAACTGGTGAAAAAACTCAGAGAATTGAGTGCTTTTGGCGTATCTGTAACTATTGATGGCTTTGGTCGAGGTCATTCGTCCCTCAGCTATCTGCAGAACTTCCCGGTTAATTCTTTAAAGATTGATCGCTCCTTTGTCCGGGAAATTGAGGAAGGGCAAAAACAGACCTGTATCGCTGATGGTATTGCAATGATGGCAAAAGGTTTGAAGCTGAATGTGGTTGGTTCCGGGGTTGAAAACCTCTATCAGCTGGATTATTTACGTAACCTAGGTTGCAATGAAGTGCAGGGTTATCTTTATAGCGAAGCTATTTCGGCTCAAGAGACATTGGACTTGCTGGAAAATCAACCCAGTGAAGGTCTACATTTTAAGTTAGTCCACTGAATCCCATCACTTCAGAAAAATAAAAGACGAATAACCCTCCCCTGTGGTATGACGTATTTCTGAAATCAAATCCCCATATTATAATTGCCAAGAATAGGAATCAGGTGATGAAACAAGATGAATTTATTGGCCTTGAGGATCAATTTGGTGCCCATAATTACAAGCCACTGGATGTCGTTCTGTCACGCGGTAAAGGAGTCTGGGTCTGGGACGTCGATGGCAACAAGTACCTCGATTGTCTGGCTGCTTACTCGGCAGTAAACCAGGGGCACTGCCATCCTAAGATTATGCAGGCGATGATTGACCAGGCGGAGAAGTTAACCTTGACGTCACGTGCTTTTCGTAACGACCAGCTTGGCCCCTTCTATAAAGATCTCTGCGATTTGACCCACTCACATAAGGTTCTGCCGATGAACAGTGGAGCTGAAGCGGTGGAAACCGCGATTAAAACTGTTCGAAAATGGGGTTACACCGTCAAGGGGGTCGAGGAGGATCAGGCGGAGATCATTGTCTGTGACAACAATTTTCATGGTCGAACCATCAGTATTGTCAGTTTCAGTACCGATGAGAATGCTCGAGCGGGTTTTGGCCCTTTTACTCCGGGATTCAAGTGTATCCCCTTTGGTGATGCAGAAGCCCTGGAAGCTGCTATTACCGATAATACCGTCGCTTTTCTGGTCGAACCGATTCAGGGTGAAGCCGGAGTGATGATCCCACCTGGGGGCTATCTGAAAAAAGCTCGTGAAATCTGTGATCGCCACAATATTGTGCTGATTCTGGATGAGATCCAAACTGGCTTGGGGCGAACCGGAAAATTACTGGCAGAAGAGCATGAGGGTATTGAAGCAGACTTGACCATTATCGGTAAGGCTCTGTCGGGCGGATTTTATCCGGTATCTGCCGTATTATCAAATACCGAAGTGATGAATGTTCTACAGCCGGGAGAACATGGCAGCACCTTTGGCGGCAATCCCCTGGCATGTGCTGTGGCTCGGGCTGCATTGCAAGTTTTGTTTGACGAGAAAATGATTGAAAATTCCTACCAGCAAGGGAACTATTTTCTCAATGAATTGAAAAAAATATCCCATCCTCATATTAAAGAAGTCCGGGGGCGTGGTTTGATGCTGGCGATTGAGTTTCATCCTGAAGTGGGCGGTGCACGTGCCTATTGTAATGAGCTGAAAGAGCATGGCATTCTGGCTAAAGATACCCACGAGAATATTGTCCGTTTTGCTCCACCATTGGTGATTCAACGTGATGAAGTTGATATGATTCTGGATGCCATCAATAAGGTATTGCCACTTTGATGAGAGTTTCAGCCACCCTGTTGTCGCCAGAATGTCGAGTTCTTTGGTCTTTGAGCTGCGGGATGATCGTCCTTGGCAATTTTAAGTTTGATCAATAAAGGAGAATGATAATGAACAACTGTCCCTGTGACAGTGGCAAGGATTACGCCGCCTGCTGTGAACCGATTATTACTGGCAAGAAACACGCTGAAACAGCGGAACAATTGATGCGGGCGCGTTATTCGGCTCATGTGAAGGTTGATGTCGATTTTCTTTATGCCACGACCCACCCCGATTATCGGGAGAATTACGATCACAAAGGAACTAAATCATGGGCTGAGAAATCCGAATGGCACGGTCT
>JAOZMV010000089.1 GCA_029934095.1 Desulfuromusa sp.
AGGGAAACATTCAACCCACTAACTCAACAGGGTTGATTCTCCAATTCCGACTGAAGCAAAACAGAGATCCAGACTGACTTCTCTCTACTTCAGCTTTTGTGACACTGCGTTGAAATATCCCAGTATCTTATTTTTCCCAGCCTTGGTTGGCAATTTCTGCATATAGACCGACGAGAACTCGGGCTCAATAACCGGGTTAGGGTCGGGCCTCCAGTCGTCGCAATCATAACCTATGAGCTCCATGTAAGGTAAAAAGGCTGGTTTGAGAAGTTCAACATCTTCTTCAGTGAACCAGTGGCGCCAGTCTCCCGTATCTTTTTTTCGAATTACTTTGGCTTTACTGGAAGTGCTGGGGACATTTGCATCGGCCTCAACCTCGAATCCGAGATATTCATTGAGCACATCGAATTTTTGAGCCACCATGTCCTCAAATGTAAACAGGATCCAATCACTGCCCAGACCTTTTACAAATTCGCTCATTTGTTGGTAGCGATGGGTTTCTTCCTCAATAGCCTCTTCAATAGTCCGGATATTACCATCATGGCCTGTGTAACGGCAGATCTCAGAAAGGGAGATAGATAGGGGATCTTTCTCTTTCTTGAGAACCAGTTCGAGTTGATTTTTAAATTGCTGCTTGCAACCTTTATATCCACTGTGCCATCGATACAACATGCGACTGACCGCAGCATCGCGGGGATCACGGGCCATCCAGATCTTCCGATCATAATGCTCCTTCTGCAAGTGCTCTTTGAAGACCTCCATACTCTTACCTTTGCGGTCTTCATAGGTATGTTTGTAAACCGCATTTTCATAATCACCTACATGTTTACCCGGATGCCCGCCGGAGAATGCGTGGCAATCTGGTAGGCCACCAGACACTTTATACACCATGACCGTGGTGCCGGTTTTTCCTGTTCCTAAAATCAAAACTTTCATTACTTAGCTCCTATAGGTTGGATCAAAAAAATATGATCAGATATTTGCTCTGTTTTCATCTCGCCGGTTTCACCGAGCACCTGTTGAATTTTATTTATTCGGGCAACTAACTCTTGAAGGGAAATACCGGGATAACGATGAACATGAAATTGTGGGGGGGCATGTGTGCCCGGTTTATATTTCTTGATGTACTTGTAAACACGCCGATAATTGGCAAAAGCCCTAGCTGAGATACGATCACTCAATGGTGGCTTCGGCAGAACCGGTTGACGTTTTATCTTTTCCTCAAGAACAGCAACAATACGCTCACATGCCAGCGGACCATCTTGAGCCGCCAGGTAACGGTTGACCAGAGCCTGACGTTCAGCACCATCGGCTGTGCCAAGTTCTCCCTTTATTATTTTTGCCAGTGTTTCCTGCAACTGCTCGATATCGAAGCACTGATGACTGATCAAATTCGGCAGCCGGTAAAACCCCATATCGTAGGTATCATTGACCTTGGCACGGTAGGATATCGCCGGGACATCCATCATATAGGCTTCGACACCTGTGGTGCAGCCGTTGTGTAGAACTACATCGGTTGCCATTAGCCAGGGAACCACATTGCCTTCATTGGTGACCTTAACCCGTTTACAACCTTTGGCAATATCCACATAAACTTGCTGATTTTCAGTCGGGTGCGGACGGACGATGATTGTATGATCAGGATAAGTCTGGTCAAGGATCGGAATTAACTCTTTGAAGGCAGTAAAAATAGCCTCTTTGTGATCCCGCAGCCCCTCAGCAAACTTACGCTCCATACCCACTCCCGCTTTGCCAAATTGAGGATCTTCACCCTCATTGTCCGCCGGTCGGAACAGGTTTTGGGCCGGGAAAAAAGCATTCACGTGGTTAAAATTCGTATTAACCAGGATAAATTTTCCATGGGTTTTTCGTATTTCTTCTGCTTCCGGTTCGTAGAAAGACCGCAACTCAGGTCGAAGCATATCGCTGCGAGGATTACCGGTGACGTGAATCGGCATATCCTCCGGAAGGTCCGGGTAGCGACGCCATAACTCTGCATTGTCTTCGCCCCAGGCAAAGAGGTCTGAGTTGTACCTGATTGCGGTCGGCGACAACCGGCGGGAATAATAGGTTTCATCCGGCAGATGAACCAGCGCCTCTTCATCCCACGTCAGTATTTCGTGCCCAATTTTCTGCATAATACGAAACATTTTAAGGTTACGTTCTGTCATGCTTTTGTTGAGATACAGACTTCTTGGAAAGGATGTAATCTGAAAATCAATTTCTCGGTGCGAGCCGATAATAACAGAGAACCCACGCTGCACGGCAATGCAGGCCAGCAGTAATTTTGGGTCAAGCTCCCGCACCTGGTTTTCTACCGGTATGATCAGGCACGCATTTTGGTCTTTTATCCTCACGAGAGGTCTCCTTATTCTTCAGCAAGGCTTCTTTTTTTGACAGTCTTTGGGCCAAGTTTCTGTATCAAACCAGAGTTTCAGCACATTCTTTAAGCTCTTATCTGGAAGAGCACGTCGCTGAGTTGCTCAACCTTGAACTTGTTATCCTCACCAAGAAGCTGTTGTATCCGTGCTATTTTCTCATTCAGTGCGTCAAGACTGATCCCTGGGAATCGATGGCGCTGAAACTCCATTCGATTGTGGTTATTGGGAAGATATGACCATAGTCCTTTTACCAGGCGGCGTCCGTTGGCAATCGACCAACCCTCGAGCCAATCCAGTAAAGCTGGTTTCGGTAAATCAGGGCGCCCTTGCATCATCTTTTCAAGAACATCAACGATTCTCTCACAGGCCAGTGGGCCATCTTGAGCGGCTAGATAGTGATCAATGCTCGATTGTCTTTCTTCGCCACCAGCAGCGCCAAGTTCATCGTTAAAAATCTTATCCATAGTCAAGCGCAACTCCTCAAAGTTGAAACACTGGTGGCTCAACAAGTTTGGTAGACGATAGAAACCGTTGTCATAATACTCATTGACCGATTTGCGGTATGTGATTGATGGAACCCGCATAGCATAAGCTTCTACCCCGGTAGTACAACCGTTGTGCACCAGTACTTTTGCAGCTAATAGCCAAGGCACAACGCTGCCCTCGTTGATCACCCGCACGCGCTCACAAGTTGCCGAAATCTTGCGATAGACCTCATGGTTTTCAGTCGGATGAGGTCTGACAATCAGAGTCCGATCAGGGAAGGTCTCCGCTAGAGATGGAATGAGCTGCTTAAAGTCATTGAACACAGCTTGTTTGTGCGCACGCAGCCCTTCTGCAAACTCTCGACTCATACCTCTGGCAGCCTTGCCGAAGCGCGGCTCTTCGCCGGGCCTTTTCACCGGCATAAACAAGTTTTGGTGAGGATAAAAAGCGTTGACGTGATTTACATTGGTATTGATGAGAATGAAATCCCCATAGGCCTGGTGAAGCTCTCTGATTTCTTTGGCATAGAAGTCACGCATCTCAGGTCGCAACATGTCACCGCGTGGGTTTCCCGTAATATGGATCGGGATCTCGGGAGACAGCTTTGGATATTGTCGCCATAAGTCAGCATTATCCTGCCCCCATGCGAAAAGATGGGAAACATGCTTTATTCCTGTAGGTGAAATTCGGCGCGAGAAAAAAGTCTCGGGCGGCAAGTGTACCAGAGCCTCTTCATCCCAGGCCACAATCTCGTGTCCAACCTTATGCATAATCCGAAGCATTTTGCCGCCACGGGCTGTCATGCTTTTGGAAAGATATACACTCCTGGGGAAAGATGCAATTCGATTGTCTATCTCCCAACGCGATCCAATCATTGCGGAGAATCCTCGGCGGGCTGCAATGCATGCCAGTAAAAGCTTGGGATCAAATTCACGGACCTGGTTTTCTACGGGTATGATAAGTGTGTTTTTCAATTTTGGGCCTCTAACACTTTCCAGCGTTCAGTGAAGGCTTCAATAAGCTGCGAGTCACTGGAAATAGCACAAATCTCCTGGTTGATCCAAAACGATAGAGTTGACCAATTATAGCTGCCAAACATAACCCAGCGCTGGTTGTTTTGCTCCACCAACACAAACTTATTGTGCATCGGTAATTCCTCGGGATGGGTAACCCGTCTAAACGCTATCCCGGCTTCGACCAACAGCCTTTCGGCCTTCAAGGGTACGCGCCTCAAAGTTGGTTCTGCCAATATCTCAACGGAAGCTCCTCTGCGGACGAGCTTTAACAAGGTCCTGATCGAGGTTATTCCATTGAGGTGCGAGGCTGCAATCCGGACATAGGCACCATCACCAAAGCGTCCAAGAAAGCGCGCCGCTACATGAGATTGGAATCGCGGCAGAAAGTGGACTTCAGTGTTCTTCCCCCGCAAGGGACGGTTACCGTCTGCAAAGAATCGCTCCAAAATCCCGTTTCGTGCCCCGTGCATCCAGCGTGCATGATTCATCAAACCATCAACCAGCGCCGGTTCTCTGATGCCAACCAGCACATTGTGGGCACGATTATGGTCACCTATTTTGTCAATGACCTCTGGGGTATCCTCGGGATTATCTCCAGACGGGTTGAAGGATCCGATGAAGGCAACAGGGTTGGGATGAGAAAAGCAATACAACTTTTCATGCATATTCGGATTTCCCATCCTTCTCGATAGCAACGGTATACGTGGCGGCAAGTAGATGGTCCGAAACCCCTCGCCCAGGCCCTGGTCTCCGGAGAGCATAGCGACTATAGCCCTATTGGCATGCGGTACATGTGGGTTGCCTTCCAGAGTCACCGTCACCTTAACGTTTCGGCGATGTGCACGGAGCAACTGCTCGGCCAGTCGTCGGTCACGGAAATAGTAAGTGACCCAATCAATCGTGCCACCTGCCGGAACGGCTTCAATGTGTTCGGCTAATAGATCTCGTAGCCGGCCGGCCGGCAGATCGGGGCCACCGAAATGGATTTCATAATCAGGGTTTGGTGACAATTTTGTCTTCCACCTTGGAAAAATGGTCCCAGAAATTATACCGCGTTAATTGCAAGAAGATATTCTACCTTCATTCTGGACTGATCTGAAAGGTTTCTTTCGAGATCTGCTTGACCTTTAACTCGTTGCTGTCTCCAAGCGCTTGCTTGATTCGCAAAACCCGCTCACTCATTGCGGCTAAAGAAATATCCGGATAACGGTGGCGATGAAATTCCGGCCGATTATGCGAATCCGGGAGATAAGACAGGAAGCGCTTTATTAATCTGCGTGTTGTGGCCCTGAGACAGCCATCCATTCGATCCTTCAGAGCAGGTTCTGGCCGCCGGAATTGATCTGCCGATATTTTCTCAAGAACATCAACGATGCGTTCACAGGCCAACGGCCCGCTCCTGGCCGCCAGATAGTGATCAATGAGTGAATTATTATCCACAGTTCCGAGTTCTTCGGACAGGATACTCTCCAGGGTTTTCCGCAGTTCCTCGAAATTGAAACACTGGTGACTCAACTGGTTGGGCAACCCGTAAAAGCCACAGTCGTAGTAGTCATTGGCTGTCGCCCGATAAGAAATAGCCGGGAGATGCATGACAAAGGCTTCCACACCCGTGGTACAGCCATTATGAATAAGCGCTCTGGCAGCCCTCAGCCAGGGGATCACATTCCCCTCATTTGTCACATGCACACGTTCACACTGAGCAGCAATATCGTGATAAACCTCATGCTTTTCCGTAGGATGAGGCCTGACAACAATTGTATAGCCTGGGAATGCGCTTTCCAAAGAAGGGATGAGCTTCTTGAAGTTCTCGAATATCCCCTGTTTGTGGTCACGAAATCCCTCGGCGAACTCACGGGTCATTCCCCGGGCAGACCTCCCGAATTTTGGAATTTCACCCGGTTTAGTCTCCGGCAAAAAAAGACCCTGTACCGGGTAAAAGGCATTAATATGGTTGAAATTAGTATTAATCAGGATGAAATCGCCGTAGGTGTTGCGAAGCTTTGCGACTTCAGCTTCAAAGAACCCGTGCATTTCAGGTCGCAGCATATCATTACGCGGATTACCAGAGATATGGATAGGGATGTCGACTGGCATCTGCGGGTATTGCCGCCACAACTCGACGTTATCCTGACCCCAAGCGAATAGGTGAGACAAATAACCCATCGCCAAAGGGGAGAGGCGGCGCGAAAAATAGATCTCTGGCGGCAGGTGTACCAAGGCCTCCTCGTCCCAGGCAACGATTTCATGTCCAAGTTTGCGCAAAATCTTGAACATCTTGATGCTGCGAACGGTCATGCTCTTCGAAAGATAAATGCCTCTTGGAAACGAGGCAATTTGAAAGTCCAGTTGCCGGCGTGATCCGATCACTGACGAGAACCCACGTCGTGCTGCAACGCAGGCCAGTAAAAGCTTGGGGTCGAGCTCTCGTACCTGGTTTTCCACAGGAATTAAAAGCAACCTCTTTTCTGCTGACATACTTTACCGGTCTTTCT
>JAOZMV010000090.1 GCA_029934095.1 Desulfuromusa sp.
GGTTTGGGTTTAACCGGAACAGGTTTAGGTTTTGGTGGAATCGGTTTCGGTTTAACTGCCGGTTTAGGTTTTACTTTCGGTTTGGGCTTGGGCTTTACTTTCGGCTTAACCGCCGGTTTCTTTTTCACCGGGGCGGCTTCGGGTCGCCCCGCCTGGGGATTTTTGACGATTTTATTAACCAGATTGACTCGATAGACAGGTGGCTTTTCGAACACACGCTTTGGAAAAAAGGGGGCATAGTAAAGAACTGGCAGCAGCAGATGGAGCAAAATTGAAACCAGCAACATCTGTTTAAATCCTGGTTCAAACGCTGATTGTAATTGCAGCCAGCGTTGTTTGCGGGAAGATTCCATGGATCGACCGTTATTCCTCAGGGAGGCGGGTCACCATTCCAAGCTTTTCTACCCCGGCTTTTTTCACTGCCGCCATCACTTTTACCACCCGACCATAGGGAACGTTTTCATCGGCCTCAAGAAACACCTCACGATCAGGTTTACCCTTTAACGCCTGCTGAATCACCGGTCCCAGTTTCGACAGCTGGTTGATCTTGGCTTTGCCAATCAAAATCTGCCCATTCTTTTGCAGAGTAATGACCAATGGCTCCTGCTGTACTGGCAAGCCCGGGGCTTCGGCAACTTCAGGCAAGTCAACCTCAACTCCCTGATCAAGCATCGGCGCAGTCACCATAAAAATAATTAATAACACCAGCATGACATCGACAAAAGGAGTCACGTTGATCTCGGACATATTACTACGTCGACCGCCGGAAGGACGTCCTACTTGCATCTAGTTTCCCCGCTCCATCCGCTCGACGATATTCAGAAGCTCCTGACTAAAGTTATCCATCTCGCCGATCAGTATGTTGACCTTGTTGAGAAAATGGTTATAGCCCATAACTGCAGGGATTGCTGCTGCCAACCCGATCGCGGTGGCAATCAAGGCTTCGGAGATGCCCGGGGCAACGACTGCGAGTGAGGCACTGCCGGTGGTACCAATACCGTGGAAAGCACCCATAATTCCCCAGACAGTTCCAAACAGACCAATAAAGGGGGCGGTGGAACCGGTGGTTGCCAGAAAAGTCAGATATTTCTCCAGCCGTTGGGTCTCCTGGGTTGTGGCTCGGCGCAATGCGCGACCCACCATTTCGGTGGTGTCCATCTGCAGAGAAAAGTCCCCCGGATCAGCCGGATCAACACTTTTCTTTTTCAGCTGCAGCATCTCATGGTATCCCTCGCGGAACAAATTGGCGATCGGGGAGTTGCTGAAATCATTGATCCCTTGCCCAACCAGATCAAAGCGCTTCTTGGCCCAGAAAAAAGTGAGGAAACGATCCGACTCTTTGATCGCACGCTGAATGACAGAAGCCTTGTAAAAGATAATCGCCCAGGACACGAGCGAAAAATAGACCAGAATGAGCAGCACCAGTTTGACAACCGGTCCAGCATTTAAAACAAGATCCAGCAAAAGCTTTCTCCTTTTAGATGAAAAAATTCAATGATAATATAAGGTCAAGAGACTGTCGGACTGGACAGAAAGCTACCAGCCAGCCCGCAACATAAAAACCATTTTAACCGACAAAACTCAGTCGATTATCGGGGAGTCGTCAGAACAAGTCAAGCGGCCCGGCCGGTCTATTTTTCTACTGTTGGTTGTTTTTACCCTGTTCCTGCCTAGGGTTATCCACTTTATCCACAAGGTTATCAACAATTCAGCGATTTTCTGCCTCAATCATGGCATAAGCAGAGTGGTTGTGGATCGATTCAAAATTCTCACACTGGATCTTAAACCAACGGATCCGCTCAACACTGCGCAGCTTTTCGGTCACCGCACGCACCATATCCTCGACAAACATCGGATTGTCATAGGCCTGTTCTGTCACCGCCTTTTCATCCTCACGCTTGAGCAGCGCATAGACCGGACAACTGGCACATTCTTCGACCCATTGAATAAGATCCTCCAGCCAGACATGTTCAGAATATCTTATCTGGACAGTGACAATGCTGCGCTGGTTGTGGGCACCGCGCTCGCTAATCTCCTTGGAACAGGGGCACAGGGAGGTCACGGGGATACTTGCCTCGAGGATAAAATCAAAAAGTTCCCCCTGAGTGCCAGTCATGCGGCACTGATATTCCAACAAACTACGAGCACCCGACACTGGAGCACGCTTTTCGATAAAATAGGGAAAAGCCAACTCCAGATGTGCCCGCCCAGATCCTAGCCGAGATCTCATTTCCGCGAGGATAGTTTCCATATTTTCAACGCTGATTCCGCCGTGGTAGCGATTGAGCACTTCAATAAAACGACTCATATGAGTCCCTTTAAAATGCTCGGGGAGATCAACAAACATGTTAACCCTGGCGACAGTGTGCTGTTGCCCACGCTGCTTATCAAGCACCACGATCGGATAGCTGATATCCTTAACCCCGACTTTATCAATAGCAATATTGCGTGTATCCCGGCTCTGCTGCATATCGGGCATTGCTCTTGTGTTCGGCTTCTTCTCGTCACTCAACATAGGGAACCGGGTCCTTCTGGCCAGCATCAGCAAAGCCCTTTAAGCGCAGACGGCAGGAATCACATCGACCACAGGACAAACCTTCCGGCGTGGGATCATAGCAGGAATGGGTGAGCATATAGTCCACCCCCAACGCCAACCCCTGCTGAATAATTTGAGCCTTGGTCAGATCAAGCAGTGGGGCATTGATATGATAGGGATTTCCTTCAACCCCAGCCTTGGTTGCCAGATTTGCCAGTTGCTGAAAAGCCTGAATAAATTCGGGTCGACAGTCCGGGTAACCCGAATAATCAAGGGCATTAACCCCGATATAAATATCGGTGGCGCCCAGAACCTCAGCCCAGCCAAGAGCAAAGGAGAGAAAAATGGTGTTGCGAGCGGGAACATAAGTAATCGGAATCTCCCCCTCTTCAGGCGAATCTTTTGGCACATCGATATCAGCCGTCAGAGCACTACCCCCCATTTTTCGGAGATCAATATCGACCACCATATGCTCTTTAGCCCCAATCAACGGAGCATACTCACGGGCTTTCTCCAACTCAATCGTATGCCGCTGACCATAGGCGAAGCTGAGGGCATACGCCTCAAATCCCTGATCGCGAGCGATAGCCATACAGGTCGTAGAATCGAGACCACCGCTGTACAGTACGACTGCTTTCTTCATCGTGAATCCTCTTTTGAAAAAACTGCCCGTTTTAATCTTCGGCAGGGAGCATAGGCTGATCTCCAACGGTGGTCAAGCCTTCGCCAAGGCTTTTATGAATCATTTTCCAGACAATGAACCTTCAACAGATTTGTTGTTCCCGGGGCAGAAAGAGGACTGCCCATGGTAATGACGACGATATCACCACGCTGAAATAATCCCCGCTTGAGAACTGCGGCATCAACCGAAAGAATTTGTGCCTCGGTGTCCCCCTTAAGATCAACTCGCAATGAATTTATTCCGCCGTATAAGGCTAGATGACGCCGTACCTGTTGATCTGGAGTCACTGCAAAGATTGGCAGAGCAGGGCGATATTTGGCAATCAGAGTTGCAGCGCTCCCGGTCTGGGTGAAAGCAAGGATAGCTGCAGCACCAACATTTTCTGCTACCTGGCAGGAGGCTTCGCCAATGGCATCAGAAAGACTCTGTTGTATAGACTCTCCCCTGACAGTATTCTGACAGCAAACTCCAAATAAAGGATCATTTTCAATATCCTGGGCGATACGATCCATGACCTGAACTGCGGCAGCTGGATATGAACCTGCTGCGGTTTCACCTGAAAGCATCACCGCATCAGTTCCATCGAGAATGGCGTTGGCAACATCAGAAGTTTCCGCACGTGTCGGCCGTGGATGAGCAATCATACTTTCTAACATCTGGGTGGCAGTGATCACCGGCTTTCCCTGCTGGTTACATTCGTGAATAATCCGTTTCTGAATCAATGGCACCTGTTCAGATGGCACTTCCACCCCCAGATCACCACGGGCAACCATTACTCCATCGGTCGCCTCGAGTATCGCCGAAAAGTTGTCCACCGCTTCCGGCTTTTCAATCTTGGCAATCACTTTGATTGCAGAATGCCGCTCTGAAAGCAGTTGCTTCAAATCACTGACTTCGGCAGCGGTGCGGACAAAAGAGAGGGCAACCCAGTCAAGTTTTTGAGCAATGGCAAATTCCAGATCGGCAAAATCTTTCTCGGTCATGGCTGGAGCAGAAACTTTGACCCCCGGCAGATTGATCCCTTTACGATCCTTAAGTTGTCCACCAACCTTGACCCGACAGTGAATCTGTTCAGCGTCCACCCGTAAAACGGTCAACTCCAACTGTCCATCATCAAGGAGAATCTGGTCGCCCGGGACGACATCCTCAGGAAGCGACTGGTAAGTGGTTGGAATCAAGCCGTCAGCACCTTCGATTTCTGCGGTTGTAATGACCACATCCTCTCCGGCAATGAGTTTCTGACTTCCTCCACGCATCAATCCGGTACGGATTTTTGGACCCTGCAAATCACCAATGATGGATACGGCTTTTTTATGTTTATCAGAAAGCTCCCTGATCTGGTCAATCCAGTCCTTTTTCTGTTCCAGATCCCCGTGGGAAAAATTCAACCTGAAAACATCGACACCCGCTTTTAGCAAGTTTTCCAGTTGCTCTTTCTCAGCACAAGCCGGGCCAACTGTGGCGACAATTTTAGTACGACGATACATTTTCTTCTCCTCTTAGATTCTGATTGTAAGGGGCAACTCTACATATTTTGATTCAGGGATAAATTATAGTAGCTTTACGGCTTTTTCGGTGAACAAATTTAGAGGAATGTGATGAAGCACTACCCGGCGGCGGCACCAGCAAGTTGGATCCACCCCAATTCAAAAGTGAAAATTACAATTTTAACCAACAAGGATAATACGCAAATCCATCACATTGGTATTGGTTGGTCCAGTTTTGTAGAGATCGTCCAACCGGTCAAAGAAATGATAAGAATCATTGTTGTCGAGATATTCCTGTGGATTGATAGAGGCTGCCTGTGCCCGCTGAAGAGTCGTCTGATCAGCCAGTGCTCCAGCAGCATCGGTAGGGCCATCGGAACCATCTGTACCAGCGCAGAGGACAGTGACTTTTTCCATACCCGCCATTTTTATTGCAGCAGCCAGAGTAAATTCCTGGCTTCTGCCACCCTTCCCATTCCCCTGTATTTTGACCGTTGTTTCGCCACCGGAGAGGATACAGGCAGGTTGCTGTAGTGGATAACCATGCAGCTGGATCTCCCGGGCTATCGCTATATGATTGGCGGCGACATCACGGGTTTCCCCTTCGAGCATGGAAGAAAGCAGCAAAGTATTGTATCCCAAATCATCAGCTTTTTCTTTTGCTTTCAGCAAAGCGTTAAAATTGCTGGCAACTATGACATTTTGGGTTTTCTTGAAAAAGGGCTGCCCGGCTTTTGGTGTTTCAGAAACGTTCCCAGCAATACCTGATTCTATATGGTTGAGAACACTGGAAGGAATTTCATTCGTAATGGAATATTTTTTAAATATCGCCTGGCAGTCAAAAAATGTTTTTGAATCGGGAACACAAGGTCCTGATGCAATACTGTCAAGATCATCACCTATAACATCAGATAAAATCAGGGTGATCAGAGTTGCCGGATAAACCGCTTTGGCCAAACCGCCCCCCTTGATAACAGACAGATGTTTTCTGATCGCGTTAATCTCATGGATAGTAGCTCCACAGGCAAGCAGAGCTCTGGTTGTTTTTTGTTTATCTTCAAGAGTGACCCCAACGACAGGTAGCGGCAACAACGCCGAGCCACCGCCCGAGATCAAACACAAAACCAAAGTATTTTCATCAGCCAAAGTTGCAAGCTGATAAATTGCCTGTGCTGCATCCAAGCCGTTTTGATCGGGAACAGGATGCCCGGCTTCCCGGATCTTTATCTTCTTCAGTTCTTCGAGATGGTCATATTTAACCGTGATAAGACCTTCTGTGATTCGATCACCGATAATATCCTCTATCGCTTTGGCCATTGATGCGCCTGCTTTCCCTGCTCCGAGAACAAAGATATTATTAAACTGGCTTAGATCATATTTTTGCCCAGCAACTGTCAATATATCAGCATCAAGCTGACAAAACTTTTTAATAGCGGCACCGGGAGCAACAGCCTGTAGGCCGGCCTGAAAAATATCGACAGCGTCTCGACGTTTATCTGAAAGTTGTTCTTTCATGCTCACCCCAGCATCCAGAGAGGATTAAATCCCAATTTAACAATAATCGGTGAAAATATCGGGACTATAATAAAAATAGTTTTTTAACTTTTCTCCAGAGGACAAGCTGTTGCTCCTCTATTCTCTGCATGGTATAAA
>JAOZMV010000091.1 GCA_029934095.1 Desulfuromusa sp.
CATGCCCAGACCCGTTTTTATGTCTGTTATGCCGTTTCGGTTGGCGCTGCGATGGGTGCCGCATTTGCTGGCAACCTGTTCACTCTGTACCTGTTCTACGAGATGGTTTCCATTTTTACCTATCCTCTGGTTATGCACCATCAGGATCAGGAGGGCTATTGGGGCGCCAAGAAATATATCGTTTATCTGATGTTCACCTCAAAGGCATTTCTGTTGCCGGCGATGATCATCATCTACGTCCTTTGCGGAACTCTTGATTTTAACTCCGCCAGTATTGCTACTGGAATTTTCCCGGCTGAGGCTGATCGCTTTGTTGTTGGGATTGCTTACCTGCTTTGTTTCTTCGGATTTGCCAAAGCAGGTGTTATGCCTTTCCATAACTGGTTGCCCGACGCAATGGTTGCACCAACTCCGGTCAGTGCCTTGCTTCACGCTGTTGTTGTTGTCAAGGTTGGTGTCTTCTCTATCAGTCGTGTCATGCTATCTATCTTTGGCACCGACATGCTGGCTGACACTGGTCTCGGGTTAATGACCGCATATTTTGTCTCATTTACGATCCTGACCGCATCGGTGATTGCTCTTACCAAAGACAACCTCAAGGCACGCCTCGCTTATTCAACTGTCAGCCAGTTATCTTATATTATTCTCGGTGTTGCGATGCTGACCCCGAATTCTATTACTGGTGGTCTGGTTCATATTGCCAACCACGCATTTGCCAAAATCACCCTGTTTTTTGCCGCAGGTTGTATTTTTGTCGCCAGCGGAAAAAAGAATATCTCAGAGATGGGGGGGCTTGGCAAGCGAATGCCTTGGACCATGGTGGCTTTTGGCCTTGCTTCGCTGGGGATGATTGGTGTCCCTCCGGTGGGTGGCTTTGTGACCAAATGGTATCTAGCTTTGGGAACAATTGATCTTCATAACTGGATTTTACTGACTGTTCTCCTGGTGAGTAGTTTGCTCAATGCCGGTTACTTTGTCCCGGTCGTTCTTAAGGCCTTTTTTGGCAAGCCATTGCCTGCCGATGAAGGTTTAACCAGTAGTCTTGAGGGGAAACCTCTGATTATGTTTATGGTTGTTCCACTGGTTATAACTGGCGCAATTTCGGTGTTGATTGGTGTTTATCCCACCCTGTTCCTGGACCTCATTAACCTTATGGTGAAGTCATGATTGTAAATTTTCTAACTTATTTGCGGGAAAGACCAGGTCTGTTGAAGTGGTCGTTTCTGGCCTATTTAGCGTTTGCTCTGGTTTTTGATTTCTTTGCCGACCGTCATCATGCACATTTCTGGGGCGATCATCTGGTGGGCTTCTGGGCGGTATTCGGTCTGGTCGGGTGTCTGGCAATGATTGTTCTCTGCAAAGGGCTGTCGCACGTATGGCTGGAGAGGGACAAGGATCATTATGACAAGTAGTATTTTCATGCATCCAGCCACCATGTTCATTATTGGTGCGCTGCTCCTCCCCTTAGCTAAAAAGTTCAAGGTCCAGAAGATCTGGCTGGTACTGATACCACTGGTGGCATTTATTCAGATTCAGTATTTACCAGAATCATTCGGTAAGGTTGAGTGGTTGGGCTTTGAGCTGCAGTTTGGTCGGGTTGACAAACTGACGATGGTCTTTTTACACGTTTTCACCTTGATGGCATTGATTGGCAGTATCTTCGGTCTCCATGTCAAGGAAAGTGGCCAACATATAGCTGCCTGGTTATACGTGGCAGGCTCGCTAGGAACGACGCTGGCTGGTGACTATCTGACCGTATTTATTTTCTGGGAACTGATGGCTTTTGCTTCAGTTTTCCTGATCTGGTATCGAAAGCGGAAAAAGTCTATCGATGCTGGCTACCGCTACCTGCTGGTGCACACTTTTGGCGGTCTGATACTGCTGGGCGGAATCTTCCTGCGCTATCAGAATGTTGGTGATCTCACTTTTGAGTTGATCTCGGTCGATAATGCAACCCTTGCCGATTATCTGATTATGATTGGCTTTATGCTCAATGCGGCGGTGCCGCCAATTCATGCCTGGCTACCGGATGCTTATCCTGAAGCAACGGTCACCGGTGCAGTCTTTATGTGTGCCTTTACGACCAAAACCGCCGTTTATGTTCTTGCTCGCGGCTTTGCCGGGTTTCAAGTTCTGGCAATCATGGGAGCTATCATGACCCTGTACGGGGTCGCTTACGCGGTCATTGAAAACGATGCCCGGCGGATACTGGCGTATCATATCGTCAGTCAGGTCGGCTACATGGTCTGTGCGGTTGGTATTGGTACCGAGATGGCGATCAACGGTGCCAGTGCTCATGCCTATGCCCATATCCTCTACAAAGCGCTGTTGTTCATGGGGATTGGCAGTGTTCTGGAGATGACGGGACGCTCCAAACTCAGCGAGTTGGGCGGCTTATATAAATATATGCCGTACACCATGATATTTACTGTCATTGGTGGAATTGCAATCTCCGGCTTCCCGCTGACCAGTGGCTTTATCAGTAAGTCAATGATCATTGCTGCAGCGGGTAATAACCACCAGCTCATCATTATGGGTATGTTGTTGCTGGCAGCAGTTGGTACCTTCTTGTCGGTTGGAATTAAATTGCCGTATTATGTTTTCTTTGGACCCAAAGATAGTGGTCTCACACCCAAAGAAGCCCCCTGGAATATGCAAGTCGCCATGGGTATGGCTGCTTTTATGTGTTTTTTCCTCGGTTTCTACCCCGACTATCTTTATGACATGCTCCCCTATGCCGTTAGCTATCATCCCTACACCAGTTACCATTTGGCCGAGACATTCCACATTCTTGGTTTCACTGGCCTTGGTTTCTACCTGATGGTCAAGTACCTCAAGCCTCACGATGTTTCCAATCTTGATCTTGACTGGTTCTACCGTCGCGGTGCTGATTGGTTCATGTGGGTCGCCCGCAAGCCGGTTAGTGCGACCAACGAATGGGTCAGCAATATTTATCAAAGTGTTGGTCTACGCCTCACTATGGCGCTGGCACGTGCGGTATCCTGGTTTGACTGGGAGGGGATCGATTGGGCTCTCGACGGCAGCGCCCGCGGTGTTGTTAAAGGTGGAGAACAGGTACGACAGTTTCAGACCGGGAAGTTGCAGCATTATATTGGCGCTGCAGTGGCCCTGTTGTTCATAGTGCTTATCGTTGTGGTTCTGGTCTGACCCTGTCCGCTAATTAACGGACAGGTAATTACTCTTAGACAGTAGGAAGTCATGGAAAACTATCTAATCCTGAATACATTGAATTTTCCGATTTTATCGTTGCTGCTGATCGTACCGGTGGTCGGAGCCATTGTGGCCATGTTCTTACGTGGTGATACGGTGCTTAAAATCTGGGGTCTGGCCGTCACTCTGGCCACGGCACTGGTTTCTCTGCCGTTGTGGAGCTATTTTGATCAAACCACAGCGAAGTATCAGTTTGTTGAACTGCGTCACTGGTTTCCTGCTTTGGATCTAGATTATGTCGTCGGGGTCGACGGGATCAGCGTCCTGCTGGTACTTCTTACCACTCTGGTGATGCCTCTTTGTATCCTCTGTTCATGGACTTATATTAAAACCCGCTGGAAAGAGTTTGTCATTGTCACCTTGCTGATGGAAACTGCCATGCTCGGAGTTTTTGTCAGTTTGAACACGGTGCTGTTCTGGATCTTCTGGGAGGGGATGCTGGTCCCCATGTACCTGATCATTGCTATCTGGGGCGGGGCACGTAAAGATTACGCATCAATCAAGTTCTTTCTCTATACTTTTACCGGGAGTATTTTTCTGCTGGTTGCAATCGTGGCGATGTATATCAAAACCGGAACCTTTTTTATCCCGGACTTGATGGCTTATAGTTTCGGTTTCTCCTATCAAGTGTGGATATTCCTGGCTTGTGCTCTCGGTTTTGCCATCAAAATGCCGATGTTTCCTTTCCATACCTGGTTGCCCGCAGCTCACGTTGAGGCACCGGTTGCCGGATCGGTTATCCTCGCCAGTATTTTGTTGAAAATGGGTGGTTACGGCTTCTTGCGCTTCTGCCTGCCGATGGCACCGGCTGCGACGGTATACTTTGTGCCATTGCTGCTGACGATGTCGTTAATCAGCATTATTGTTGGTGGTTATCTGGCCTTGGGGCAATCGGATATTAAAAAACTGATAGCCTATTCTTCCGTTGGCCACATGGGTTTTGTCACCCTTGGGATTTTTCTCCTCAATGATGCCGGGATCAAAGGTGCGATGCTGCAGATGATCAACCACGGGATTACAACAGGTGCTCTGTTTATCCTGATCGGAATTATCTATGAGCGAACTCACAGTCGTGAGATTGGTGATAACAGTAAGCTGGGGATGTTCATGCCGATTTATGTCACCTTTTTGGGCATATTCTCTCTGTCATCACTGGCTTTCCCGGGAACCAACAGTTTTGTCAGCGAGTTTCTAGTACTCTTTGGTGCTTTCGACAAATTTCCGCTGGTTGGTGCTGTTTCGATCCTCGGGGCAGTTCTCGCTGCGGCGTACATGTTGCGCTTGATGCAAAAAATGGTCTGGGACGATTCCGATGGTC
Source organism: Desulfuromusa sp. (assembly GCA_029934095.1). GTDB lineage: Bacteria > Desulfobacterota > Desulfuromonadia > Desulfuromonadales > Geopsychrobacteraceae > Desulfuromusa. Next base: position 4,550 of record JAOZMV010000091.1, read on the forward strand.
ATGTGCCTCATGGAGAGCTTGCGGAAGAACGCAAGCGGATCCTGTTCGATTGCAACTATCGTGAAGTCGCTCAACTGGCGTTCTTAACTATCTTTGTTTTTTGGATTGGTCTCCACCCGACACCATTACTTGATATGATGGATTCCAGCGTCGCTCACCTGATTCATCAAATTGATGCTGGTGCTCTACCTGAAGCGGTAGGACATGGTCAGGAACATGGTCATGCGATGTTGGAAAATGCAGGAATTTGGATCAAGAACCTCTTTTAACTAAAAAGAATCGGATCAACTTATGTTAAACACGGTTTTTATGCCAGAAATTGCCCTGATGCTAACCACCTTGGTTTTGTTTTTCATGACCTTGGGCAAATTTCGCACCGGTACTGTTCAGGCAGTGAGTCTGGTGCTGGTGGCGATCACTCTGGTTATTACCTTTGCCAGTCTTGGTACTCAGGGGCTCATGTTCTATGATGTCTATCAGATTGATGCCCTGTCTCAGTTATTCAAAGTAGTGATTGTCTTCGGTCTGTTCTTGGTTTTCTTCCTGGGTCGTGATCTGCTTGGGATTCAAGAAAAGTTGCACACAGAATACAACATGTTTCTGGCAATAAGCGCCTTGGGTTTGATGTTTTTAAGTAGCTCGGTTGAACTTTTGACTATCTTGCTCAGTCTGGAAATCTCATCTTACGCATTGTATGTCGTTATCCCGTTTCGACGTGGTCAGGGTCGATTGCATGTCGAGGCTGGAATCAAGTACATCCTCTTCGGCGCAGCATCAACCGGGCTGACTCTCTATGGAATGAGTTATGTCTTTGGTTTAGCACATACCACTTACTTATCGGAGCTTACTGAGAAATTGCCGGGCCTGGTTGCAACCCAACCTTTGGCTGTCATTGCAATTGTTCTGGTCATGGTCGCATTTTTCTATAAACTGGCGCTGTTCCCCATGCATTTCTGGGCACCTGATGTCTATCAGGGTGCTGCCAACGAGACCACCAGCTTTGTCGCAACCCTCCCCAAGGTCGGTGCGGTGCTGTTGTTGCTGCGATTTGTTGCAGTTGCCGGTGTTGATATCTCGCAAGTGACCTGGGTTCTGGCCGCCATTGCAGTATTGTCGATGGTCTTTGGTAACTTCAGTGCGTTGGTACAAACTGATCTGAAGCGCTTGCTTGCTTATTCCAGTATTGCCCATGCCGGCTATGTCATGATTGGTATTTTGACTGCTGATAAGATGGGGATGGCCGCTGCGGTATTCTATGTCGTTGGTTACCTATTGATGAACCTTGGTGCATTCTATGTTATCTACAATATTGCCCCCAAAGGGGAGAATGTTACCTTTGATGATCTAAAGGGACTGTCACGTCGTTCTCCGTTGCTGGCATTAACTCTGTTGGTATCAGTTTTTGGTATGGCGGGTATCCCACCGACCATCGGTTTCATTGGCAAGTTCATGATTTTTACCGGAGCTCTGCATAAAGGCTTTTACGCTTTGGTTATTATTGCCGTGATGAATGCTGCGGTTGCTGCTTTTTACTACCTGAAAATGGCAAGAGCCGCATACTGTGCTGCGGACGATGAGCAAGAAGCGATTATCCTCCCCTTTGGCGCAAAGCTTATGGGAACATTCTTCATCCTTGCAATTATTTTGATTGGTGCATTGCCACAAAGCCTTCTCGCAGCAGCCAAAAATGCTGTTGCAACCCTGCTTTAAGGCTCCTCATTGAAAATATTGGATTTGAAGAAGGCTCACCTTTAGCGGGGTGAGCCTTCTCAGTCTTTA
>JAOZMV010000092.1 GCA_029934095.1 Desulfuromusa sp.
CGTCAGGATAACCGCAACGCCTCGCTGTTCAATCTGGTGGGCTTTCAGACCCGCTTAACCTATCCGGAACAAAAAAGAATATTCAGGACTATTCCCGGTCTGGAGCAGGTACGCTTTGCCCGTCTCGGCAGCATGCACCGCAATACCTTCATCAATGCACCGGCCTGTCTGACCAGATCACTGCAATTCAAACAAGCCCCCCATATTTATGCCAGTGGCCAATTGAGTGGGGTTGAGGGCTATGTTGAATCGGCAGCCTGTGGATTTATGGCGGGGATCTTTGCCGCCTGTCAACTCCGTGGTGAGGAGATTCCATTCCCTCCAGCAGAAACAGCATTAGGTTCACTGTTGGGTCATTTGTCCGCAGCAGATGAAATTAATTTCCAGCCGATGAATATCAATTATGGCCTCTTTCCTCCCTTGGAACTGAAGCGAAAAATGAAACGGGCTGACCGTCGGCTGGCCATGGCGGAGCGGGCGCTTGCTGCACTGCCTCAATGGTGGGAGCCGATCGCTGCCAATCGGGAGCAACCATCATGAAAAATCAACTGGTACTGGCTTCAGCTTCACCACGGCGGCGGGAGCTGTTGCAACAGATTGGTCTTGAGTTTCAGGTGATCCCCAGCCAGGCAGAAGAACAGCTACTGGATGGTGAAACTCCAGAAGAGCATGTTATCCGTTTAAGTCTCGACAAAGCGACCGAAGTTGCAAATCGTAAGAATGTAGCAGGTCGATGGTTTATCGGCAGTGACACCATTGTCCTGTGTGATAATCAAATTCTTGGCAAACCCCGCGATAACTCCCACGCAGCTGTCATGTTGAAACAACTCTCCGGTCGAGAACATCGGGTTCTCTCCGGTTATGCCATTATTGACCGGCAGACCGGAAAACAACTTGTCGAAGCAGTCAGCACCAAAGTCTGGTTTCGTCAATTGACAGAAACAGAAATCACAGGCTACATTGAGACCGGAGAACCTGCTGACAAAGCTGGAGCCTACGCCATCCAGGGGTTAGGAATCTGCTTTATTGCCCGGATTGAGGGGAGCTACACCAATGTCGTCGGCCTCCCTTTATGCAAACTCACACTGGCGATGAAAGAATTGGGCGTGCCGCTGACGATATAAATATGAATCCCCCCTAGCCCCCCTTTTTCTAAGAGGGGAAGCTGAATATCTCCCCCTTAGAAAAAGGGGGATTGAGGGGGATTTGATTGTACACATCAAATTTACGGAGCAAAACCGATGAACGATATTGCCACCAACATCGCGCAGATCCATGATCGGATCGGCAGAGCCTGTCAAAAATCTGGTCGCAATCCTGAAGAAGTCAAACTGATTGCTGTCTCCAAAATAAAACCTGCTGAACAGATTGAAGAAGCCTTTCACGCCGGACAAATACTTTTTGGAGAGAGTTACGTACAGGAATTCCGCGATAAAGAACCATTGGTCGAAACGCCGGTTGAGTGGCATTTCATCGGTGGGCTGCAAAGCAATAAAGTTAAATATTTACGCGGCAAAGTTGTCATGATCCACTCTGTTGATCGCCTCTCCCTCGCTGAAGAGATTGACCGACAATGGGGGAAGATTGATGGCGCTATCGAAATTCTGCTGCAAGTGAATGTCGGTGATGAAGCGAGTAAATCGGGGTGCCCTCCAGAAGATCTGGAAAATCTGGTGCGCTCGGTTGCCCCATTGACCAACTTGAGAATTAAAGGGTTGATGTGTCTGCCACCCCATTCTGACGATCCCGAGCAGGTACGTCCCTTTTTCAAGCAACTGCGTGAACTCTCTGAACAGATTGACAGATTGCAATTGCCTGGCGTTGAGATGCACGAACTCTCCATGGGAATGAGTGGTGATTTTGAAGTTGCGGTAGAAGAAGGGGCAACCCTGGTCAGAGTTGGGACAGCAATCTTCGGCGCCCGGATTAAAAAGGTTTGAAATGAAAAATATAAATTATCTGCTATTTGATCTTGATGGCACTCTGGTCGATTCAGTTCCCGATCTAACTATCTCCCTTAATCTGCTCCGCGCTGAATTGGGTTGTTTACCTCTACCAGAAGAACAGGTCACTCATATGGTTGGTGATGGGGTCAGTACCCTGGTCCAACGGGCCCTTGGAGACGATCTATATCACCCGACTCATACAGACCGGTTTATGCAATTCTATAGCGAACATCTGCTTGACCACACCCGTTGCTATCCGGGAATTGAGGAACTCCTGGCCAGACATCCGGCAGACAAAATGGCCATAGTCACCAATAAACCGTATCAATTGACCTTGAAGCTACTTGAAGGTCTGAACCTGATCAATAATTTCAAAATAATCGTTGGTGGTGACAGCTATGCTGAAAAGAAACCCCATCCACTGCCGGTAATCAAAGCATTGGAAGGGCTGTCCGCTGATCCAAACCAGGCCGTGATGATTGGTGATCATCACACTGATCTCTATGCCGGGCGTGAAGCTGGAGCTGCAACCTGTTTTTGTGCCTATGGAATGGGACACAGCGATGGCCTGACAACCGATTTTTATGCTGAACAATCAACCGATCTACTACAGCTGTTTCCAGAGGCCTCTTTTGAATGAGAAGGATCTGACTACTCGCGAGATTGCTTTTTTCTTTTTCCCACTGATACTCAACATTCAGTTAATGAGTATTTCCCATACCATCATCAATGGAGCCTTGGCCAGACTTGATGATTACATCACCGCCCTGGCCGGCATGTCAGTGGCACTGGTGGTACACCTTTTTATCGCTTCCCCATCGTACCAGAACCACACCATTACCATTGCTATGGTCCGCGGACGAAAATCGGTGGTCGGGGTGCTGATATTTATCGGTCTGGTCGCTATTTATGTTGCTGTTATGTTGTCTTTGATTGCTTTTACTCCACTTGGGGATCTGGTCCTGATCAAGCTCCTCGGAACCCCTGCTGAAGTTGCTGTAGAGGCAAAGAAAGCTCTGTATATATTAGCGTTCCTGCCGTTTTTTACCGGTATCCGCGGCTTCTGTCAGGGATTGATCATCCGCGCCAGGAAAACCAGTTTGGTTTCACTTGCCACCGGTGTCAGAGTTGCAGCGCTATTTGTATTTCTTATGGTTGGACACAAATGGTTTTACGGTGCCCAATTCGGGGCTTTTGCTCTGGTCAGCTGTGTGGTGACGGAAACACTGGTTATCTCCTGGCTGGCGTGGAAAATCGGACTGCCACAGAATCAGGGAGAAACAGAAAAATCAACTCGTGAAATTTTACGCTACTCATTCCCGTTGGCCTATTCGTCCTGCCTGCAACAGACGATTCCGTTGCTGATCAGTTCAATCATCGGTCGGCTCCATGATGGTGCCCTGGCTCTGGCAGCTTTCGGGGTACTCCGGGGATTTTTATTCCTGCTGGCCGGTCCAATGCGCAACCTGCAACAGGCATATCTAACCCTGGTCAAAACGATGGCAGACTATCGCACCCTGCTCCGCTTCGGTTTCATTATCTCCATCTCTCTGGGTTTTCTTATTTTGTTGACCGCCGGGCCACTGAATCCATTTATTCTTGGCCAACTGCTCGGAATCGAAACGGGTCTGCGCCACTATCTGCAATGGCCACTGGCAGCCTGTTCAGTTTTCCCATTCTTATATGGACTGACCAACCTTCTACGCGGCTGGTTTGCCGGAGCCGACCAGACCGGACAGTTGGGGCGCTCTACCCTCCTGAAAAGTGTATTCCTCCTGATTCTCTGGTGGCCCCTTGTCGCCTGGCAACCACCTGTTTCGGGTATCGTTATCGCTATAGGCTTGTTACTGGCGGCGGAAATGCTAGAATCATTTTATCTCTACTATCAACGTCAACAGCAATCAGAAAAAATACGCCATGCTGCACCGCTTTGAGAAAAACTGAATATTAAATTTCCGATTCTTCTGCATAATGGAGAGAAACAATGATTGTAATTAAAACTCAGGATGAAATAGAAAAAATGCGCCGAGCGGGGGCTTTGGCGGGACAACTATTAAATCATATTGAACCTGTTGTGAAAGAAGGCATTTCAACCCTTGAGATTAATAATCTCTGTGCAGAATTCACCAAAAACCACGGTGCCATTTCTGCTCCCTTGAATTATCACGGTTTCCCCAAGAGTATCTGTACCTCAATCAATAATGTTGTCTGTCATGGGATTCCGGCGGCAAAAGATATTCTCAAAAACGGTGACATCGTCAATGTCGATGTCACTGTCATCCTGGATGGTTACCATGGAGACACATCCCGCACTTTTATGATCGGTCAGGTTGATGAAAAAGTTAAAAATCTTGTGAGCCGAACAGAAAAGGCCATGTATCGAGGAATTGCTGCTATCAGGCCGGGAAAATATTTATATGAAGTGGGCAAAGCAATTGAAAAATATATAAGCAAATTCGGTTATTCTATTGTTCATAGTTACGGAGGACACGGGATTGGGAAAGATTTTCATGAAGACCCACATGTCCTCCATCATTTCAGCAAGAACAATAAAATACGTCTTCAGGAAGGGATGATTTTTACCGTTGAACCGATGATCAATATGGGAAAATCGGCTGAGGTAGAAACCTCTGCAACCGATGGATGGACTGTGACCACTGCGGATGGGAGTATCAGTGCTCAATTTGAGCATACAATTCTGGTGACATCAGGAGAGGCAGAAATTCTTACTGCAAGATAGTTACCCCGCCTTTCCTGGAATCTAGCGATAAAAGAGGATATTTATTTTGGCATCAAAATCTATTCAGGCACCGGGATCGGTCGTTGTCATTCGCCCGCACAACTTCCATCCAAATCCAGAAACAGCTTCTGACAATGTTTTCCAGAAAATCGACATAAACCGAACCGCCAGACAGACAGCGGAAGATGCCTACAGAGAAGTCAGCGAGGCAGCACAACAGCTTGAAAAAAAGGGAGTCAGGGTACATATTTTTGAAGATCGTGGTGACAAAGAGACCCCTGATTCAGTTTTTCCGAACAATTGGTTTTCCACCCATGCCGGGGGCCATATCGCCGTCTTTCCGATGTACTCACCCAGTCGCAGACGGGAACGCCGCTACGATATTCTGGAGATGTTGAAATCTGAATATCGGGTACAGGATATCATCGATTACTCATGCCTGGAGTATGACGGGTTGTTCCTTGAAGGAACCGGAGCAATGGTTCTTGATCATATCGACAGAGTTGCCTATACCGCTCGCTCCAATCGTGCTGATCCCATCGCTCTGGAACGATTCTGTACCCATTTCAATTTTGAACCCATGGCCTTTGATGCCGCAGATACCAATGGTCGTCCTATCTACCATACTAATGTGTTGATGTGTATCGGTACTGATTTTGCCTTAGCCGGTTTTGATACCATCAGTGATAAAGCACGCCGCGATGAGATTTATGCAAGGCTGCAAGGGATGGGTCGAGACGTTATTAAACTCGATAATCATCAGATTAACGAGTTTGCAGGTAATGCAATCGAACTTTTTGCCGAGAATCGGAGAATTCTAGCCATATCCACAAGAGCGGTCGCCTGCTTACTTCCTGAGCAGAAAAAACTTATTGAAAAATCTGCAGAAATTGTTCCACTCGCCGTACCGACAATCGAACTTGCCGGAGGATCTATCCGCTGCATGCTCGCTGGAGTTCACCTGACAAGACGATAGAAACCGGCTTTTCTGGTAGTAAACACAGCAGGAGTATGGTTAAATGCCGCCTTCAAATTTAAAATAAGCACATCTAAGAGGAGTTACCCATGTACAGTTGTTCTGATCTGAAAAAAGGGCTTAAATTGCTGATCGATGGTGATCCACACGTCATTGTTCATTACGATTTCACCAAGCCGGGAAAAGGCCAGTCTCTGTATAAGTGCAAACTCCGCAATATGATTACCGGATCTCTGTTTGACCGCACTTATCGCAGTGGAGAATCTTTTGAGCCCGCCCGCCTGGAAGAACGCGATATGCAATACCTCTATCAGGATGACAGCGGTCATATCTTTATGGATAAAAAAACCTACGAACAGATCATCCTCACCGAAGAAACTCTTGGTGACGATAAGTATTTCCTCATCGACAACATGGATGTAGAAATCCTGATGTATGGTGAGCGGGCCATTGGTATCAGTCTGCCGATTTTTGTCAACCTGCGTGTCACTCAATCAGATCCCTGGGTCAAAGGCGATACTGCTGCCGGCAACAATAAACCAGCTACGGTTGAAACCGGTTACACCCTGCAAGTCCCCTCCTTTGTTGATGAAGGAACCCTGATTCAGATCGATACCCGTACCGGGAACTA